>CAZMNL010000886.1:0-1700 GCA_964567525.1 uncultured Anaerolineaceae bacterium | reverse complement strand
GCCTCAACGCCGGGGATACCAGCATCAACCGCGCGCAGTGGGTGTTCAGCAGCCCGACCCTGCCGATGGGCGGGCGGCGCGAGAGCGGGATCGGGCGGCGCGGCGGGCCGGAGGGACTCTACCGCTTCGTGACGCCGCATTCGGTGCTGGTGGATCGCGCCTGGATCACCAACCGCACGCTCACACAGCTTGACCCGCTGCTCTACCGGCTGGTGCTGTGGACGCGCCCACTGCTGAAGTGGCTGCCGTTCCTGCGCCCGTGACACGCGGCGCTTACGGTGGCTCCTGATTCGCTTTCACCGTCGCCACCAACCCCGCGATCAACGCTTCTTTCTCGGCGTCCGTCAGGCGTGCGCCGGAGTTCAGCAGCGTGTAGCTGCCCGGCGGCATCGTCCCGGCGCGAATCTCGTCCTCAATGCGTTCGCTGAGCGTGGGCGGCGGGAAGGCGTCGTCGGGGTCGATGGTCTCGTCCCGCACGTGCCGGTCCCACTCGGAGAAGTTCAAATCCTCGCGTCCTTCGGTCACGTCGTACCAGATCACCCACCGGACCGGCGCAACCGCGCTGTAAGCAGGCCAGCGCGTTTCGTTGCTGTGGCAGTCGTAACACGCGCGCACGGCCAGGTCGCGTGTCTGCGGCGCGTCCCAGGCCGGTTCGCGGATCACGTCGGGATTGGTGCGGCTGACGGGCACGAACTGGATCGCGGCGAAGAACGCCAGCGCGATCACGGCATTGATCGCCAGCGTGCGCGCCCACCAGCGCGGCGAGCGAACGGAGTCGGGGTGTAAAGACATAAGTGGCGGACCTCCGGCCTGGGGGTTTACGTACTGCGCAGATTATACGGTGTTTTGCCGCGCATACACCGGATTTGTCAAAAAAATAAATGAATTTGTACGGATTTTACCCGTAATGGAGCGCATCTTCGCGTAGGGATTGTTAAGGGCGTCACCAGGGGGCATTGAACACAGAAATTTTGATGCTATTCTACAAGTAGTTCAATCAAAGCGCTTTGATTTGCTGGTAGCTAATACGCGAAATTCAATGGAGCAAAGATAATGAACCTGCAACGTGTAACAGGTTGGATGCTGGTGCTGACTCTGGCGCTGGCAGCAGTGGGGATTACCGGGCCGGTTCGGGCACAGGACGATCCCGAAATTCCTGAGGATAGTGTACTGGTACAGATCGAAGGTTACGTCACGTTTGTAGACGATGAATTGATGGTGGACGGGTACGCGGTGGCCCCGGCGAGTTCGTTCAACCCGTCCACGCTCAAAGACGGCGATTACGTCGTGATCGAGGGCTATCTGCTGAACGATGATACGTTCATGGCGACCGAACTGATCAGCGTCGGTGAAGGGCCGGACGACGACCCCGGCGATGACCCCGGCGATGATCCCGAAGACGATGACCCGGCAGACGATGACAGCGGGTGCTACCGCGACGATCACCCGGTCGTGCTGGCGATGGTCGCCACCTACGACGCTGACTACGAAACGCTGATGACCCTGCACTGTGAGGGTAACGGACTCGGCAACCTGATCAAAGTGCTGCAAGCCGCCGAAGTCGCCGGGCTGACCTTCGAGGAAGCCTGGGAAATGTACCTCGAAGCCGGTAACGTGGGCGCGTTCATCAAGATGCTGCAAGCCGAATACGACATTCACCCCAGCGAGCTTGCGCCGGGGCAGGCCGTCGGTAAGGGCAA
>CAZMNL010000885.1:0-1704 GCA_964567525.1 uncultured Anaerolineaceae bacterium | reverse complement strand
TTTGCACCCGATCTATACTTGAGCCTTCCAAAATGCAAAGTAGCCACACCCGTTTCATGCACAGCAGTGAGCAAAGTGTGCAAGCGTTAGAAAGTTGAAGACGTTCGGGGTTAAGCCCCCCTCTCCAACGCTTGCGCAGCAAGCGCCTCGTTCTGGAGAGGGGGATTTAGGGGGTGAGGTTAAACCCAAACGCGGCGCTACCGCGCGCTGTCGTCCGCGCCCGGCTCGTCACCGGGTTCGATATCGTCATGCCGCTGACCGTTGATCGTCAGGCGACCGTTGGCGATATCGCGCTTGACACTCGACCCGGTGGTCGGTTCCAGCACCGTCTGGCGCAGGAAGCGGTGCATCGGGCTGCTGCGGCGCTTGACCATCACGACGGTGGCCTCGGCGCGGCGCGCGACCTGCTCCGGCACGTTGCCGACCAGGATATTCTGGAACAGCGGTTCCTGGCTGGCCCCGATCACGATCATGTCGTGCGCCTTGCCTTCTTCCAGGATCGCATCAACCACGTTTTCGTGTTCGATGGTCCTGGTCATGGTATGCGGGTACTTCACGCGGTTCACCAGCATATCCAGCACCTTCTGCATCCGCACCTTGCCGCTGACGCGCGCCTTGGCCGGGACGACCGAGAACAGCACAATCTGCGTCTGTTCGCCGTTAGAGGCTTCCTGCGCAAACGTCACGGCCAGCTCGACCGCGCGGTGACTGTTCAGACCACCGGAGATCGGCACCAGGATACTGCGCAGGGGCCGTTCCTGTCCGAAACGCACGACGGCGATATCGGCGGGCGGATTGTCGATGATCGGGTCGATCACGCTGCCGAACACGCGCCCCGGCGATTCCGTCGTGCCGGGCCAGGCCAGCACGATCACATCGCTGGCGTTCTCAACGGCGGTCTTGTGTACGGACTGGGCCACATTACGCCCCAGGCGGATCATGGTATGCACGGGCACGTTACGCTGCTTGGCTACGCCGATCACGGTTTCCAGGTATTCGCGCCCTTCCTTGAGGAACAGACGCCCATCCGCCAGCGACAACTGCGGCGGCACTTCCGCCACATGCAGCGCCATCACCTCGCCGCCGTGCTGCCCGGCGATCACCGCGCCGAACGCGCCGAGTCGCTCGGCCTGTTCGTGCGTCGTGACCGGAACCAGCACCGAGTAATTGGCCGATACCAGCACTTCCTCGTGCAGAATATCGGACGGCTTTTCGAGCGCTTCCATCCGCATGAAGTACATGTAGTACAACAGCAGGCCGAAGATCAACCACCCCCCCGCCACATACCACGCCTGCGGGCTGAAGGTATAGAGATAGATCGCCAGTCCCATGTTGGTCAACAGGCCAATGATCGGGATGATCGGGAAATAGGGGATCACGAAGCCGCGTTCCAGGTCGGGCATTTTCTGCCTGAGCGTCATCACCGCGATATTCACCTGCATGAACAACAGCAGGAACATGATATCCGCCGCCGCCGCGACATCCTCAATCGGCAGCGACCACGCCATCAGCACCATGAAGAAACCGGAGTAAATCACGGCAAAGTACGGCGTCTTGCGCAGCGGGTGAATCCGCGCGAAGAATCCGGGCAGGTTGTGGTCACGGCCCATCGCAAACGACACGCGCGACGAAGAATACGTCGTCGCGTTCAGCGCGGACATAGTGGACGCCAACCCGCTGATCAGCAGCAGCACCTTACCAAGC
>CAZMNL010000884.1:0-1707 GCA_964567525.1 uncultured Anaerolineaceae bacterium | reverse complement strand
CGCGTGTGGAGAGGGGTTTGGGGTGAGGTGAATCTGGAAATCTGCAAAGGTAGAGCCGGTTACGACTCCGCACAAGTGTGCTACAATCAGGGCACGTGCTGAACACTGTTCACTGAAAACTGACGACCGACAACTGACGACTGAAAACTGCCAACTGAAAACTGACGACTCCCAACCATGAGCGAATACACACCCTCCGACCACATCCGTGATATCCTCGATCACCTCCCGGCGGAACCGGGCGTCTACCAGATGCGCGATCCCAACGGCACGGTGATCTATGTGGGCAAGGCGAAAAATCTGCGTTCGCGGGTGCGCAGCTACTTTCAGCCGGGCAACCACGACCCGAAGGTGCTCAAAATCCGGCACGACACCGCCGATATCCAGTTCATCCTTACCGGCGACGAACTCAAGGCGCTGCTGACCGAAGCCGAACTGATCCGCCAGTACAAGCCGCGCTATAACGTGCTGCTCAAGGACGACAAGCGCTACCCGTACATTCGCGTGCGGACCGGCGATCCTTTCCCGAAAGTGGAGTTCACGCGGCGCGTGGACCGTAAAGACGGGCACCGCTACTTCGGGCCGTTCACGTCGGCGGGCGGCGTGCGCGAGACGCTCGACGTGCTGCGGAAAGCGTTCCCCTACCTGACCTGTGACCGCGAGATCACCGGGCAGGACCGCCGCGCGTGCCTGTATTACGACATCAAGCTGTGCGGCGCGCCCTGCATCGGCGTGCAGGATCAGGCCGACTACCGCGAAAACATCGACGGCCTGATGCGCGTGCTCAGCGGGCACGCCGAGGACGTGCTGCGCGATCTCCAGGCGCAGATGGCCGGGGCCGCTGAAAACCTGGACTTTGAGCGCGCCGCGATCCTGCGCGACCGCATCAAGGTCGTCGAGCAGATATCGCAGCGGCAGCGGCTGGTCGCCAGCTACGACGCCAACCAGGACGTGATCGCCTTCGCGCAGGAAGGCAGCGACGCGGTGGTGCAGATGTTCCTGATCCGCAACGGGCGCTTGATCGGCAACGAGTATTTCGCGCTGGACGGGGCCGAGGACGAAACGCCCGACCAGATCGTCGAAAGCTTCCTGATGCAGTTCTACGCGGGCGCAACTGACATCCCGCCGGAAGTGATCCTGCCGGACGACGTGACCGAGGCGCGCATCATCGAGCAGTGGTTGCGCGACCAGCGCGGCGGGCGTAAGGTCAAGCTGACCGTGCCCCGGCGCGGCAACAAGCGCGAACTGGTGCAGCTCGCCGCGCAGACCGCCGCCGAAAAGCTCGGCATTCTGCGCGCGCAGTGGGAGTCCGACACGGTGAAGCAGGAAACCGCGCTGCGCGAGATTCAAGCGGCGCTGGCGCTCGACAGCGCGCCCAACCGCATCGAGTGTTACGATATCAGCACCACGCAAGGGACCGCGATTGTGGCGAGCCGCGTCGTATTCGTGCAGGGGGTGCCGCGCAAGAGCGAATACCGCCGCTTCAACATCAATACCGTGATGCACGAGGGGTCCGACGACTACCAGTCGATGCGCGAGGCGCTGACGCGCCGCTTCCGCCGCTACGTTGACACGACCGACTCCCCGCCCCAACCGACCGCGCCCGGCAAAAAGGACCCCGACGAAACCTGGCGCATCCTGCCGGACCTGCTGATCGTGGACGGCGGCAAGGGGCAGTTGGGCGTCGCAGTCGAGGTGCTGGAGTCG
>CAZMNL010000883.1:0-1708 GCA_964567525.1 uncultured Anaerolineaceae bacterium | reverse complement strand
CCCTTCCCTGAGGGAAGGGGGTAGGGGATGGGGTAATTATTTTTATGGCGTAGCCATAAGCGAAAAAAACGGGACTCGGCGCGGCTGCCGGTCCCGGTTCTGATTCCAGCCAGATCATACGCCCGTGCTACTGTTCGCGGTCCTTCTGCTGGTCGTCCTTCAGATGGCAGTGCTTGTACTTCTTGCCGCTGCCGCACCAGCACGGATCGTTGCGTCCGGGGCGCTCTGGCGCGTAGTAGGTTTCGAACGGATCGAAGTATCCCGGAATGATTGGTTTGGGGCTTTGCTCACGGCGGGGCGGCGGCGGGTTATCCGGCTCGGAGTCCACTGCACCAGGCATCTTATTAATCAGCCGTTATATGCCCGCAAAATCGGGCTTGGGCCTGCGAGCCATCGGATCGATCCCCTGGATTTCGTCGCGCACCCAGTCCACATCACAAACCATTTCATCTACCCGTCCCGCTGCGAACATCTGCTCAATGAACGGGATATGCTGTACCTGGCGAGTCTCGCCCAACGCCATCAACGTGAAAACATTGACGCCCCAGTCGTTGTAATCTTCATCTTCCGGCGCAACACCCGACATGAATGCCACCAGTTCATCCGCGATACGTTCGCGCAGATCAGGGTGCGCCTTGGCTACCTGGCCCAATGTATCTGCTGCCGTGATGCGGTAATATTGATCCAACTCGCGGTTCCGCAGAATCTCCAACGCCGGTTCAACCGCAACTGACCCAAGCCGCCCCAATGATTCGACAATCTGTCCGTTATACAAATCATCTTCATCGTGTTGGGCTTGCAACGCGAACAGCCGCTGAACGTGATCCCTGGTCAGCGACAGATCGCCCAGAATATCCGTCGCATGGACATAAGCGTAGTACCAGTAATCCGATTCGCGGTCTTGGGCGAGCGCGTCAACTTCTTCCAGCAGATCGGCAATATAGGCGATCAATGGCTCGATGGCCGCGTCGCCGTGCGCCCGAATCTGGTCCATGAGTTGTTTTTCGCGGTCTGAAGCCTGGCGGAACAACGAAAGTTCGTCCTTGCTCGCCGCCTTCAACTGCGCGAGCAGGTCCGACAGTTGGTCGTTATTCTGCTGCGGCTGCTGATCGTCGGTCATGGTCATCCCCTCCTAAAAATACAACAGGAGCGCACCGCTGTGCGCCCCTGTGAGCATATCCAAATTTCCACAGTCGTGCAGTACAGAGTCTAGCGAATCTCTGCCCCTTCCACCAGCGCGCGCCCGCGCCGAAACGCCTCGACATTCGTCTGCACGACCTTCTCGCCCTTGCGCCCGAAGATCGACTCGATGGCCGTTTCCAGCGCGGCGACCTCCAGCGGCACGAACACCGACGCCGCACCCAGCAGCACCATGTTCGAGGCGCGAGTCGCGCGCATCTCGCGCGCTGCGCCCAGCGCATCCACCACATACGCGCGCGGGAAGGCGCGCAGTTCCGCGTGGATCGCGTCCAGATCGGGATAGTTGGGGATGTTCACAAACGGGTTTTGCTCCGCGACGATCACGCCGCCCGGCGCGAGATATTCCACGTAGCGCAGCGTCTCCATTGGCTCCATCGAGAGCACCATATCCGCCGTGCCATGCGCGATCAGGTCGGAGTGGATCGCGCGGTCCGCGATGCGGAAATGACTCTGCACCGCGCCGCCGCGCTGCGACATGCCGTGTACCTCGGCCTGTTTGATGTGCAGC
>CAZMNL010000882.1:0-1710 GCA_964567525.1 uncultured Anaerolineaceae bacterium | reverse complement strand
AGAAACGCGATGCCGCCCGCCAACAGGCCGCGCCAGCCGCCGCGCACATAGCCGATATGCATGGTCATCTCGCTGGAGTTCGGGCCGGGGATCAGGTTCGTCGCGCCGAGCAGGTCGAGAAAGTGCTCTTCGGCGATCCACTGGCGGCGCGCGATCAGTTCGTGGCGCATAATGGCGATATGCGCAGCCGGGCCGCCGAACGCGGTCGCGCCGATGCGTAGGAAAACACCGCCGACCTGCCACACGTTGCGCCACGTGGACGGGCGGCCAGCCGGTAACTGGGGCGAATCGGGCATATTTACCTGCTTATGCTTCATCGGGCGGGGTATAGCCGGGCGGATAGCCGAATACCTCGCCGAACTCCTGCACGGCTTTCGGGCCGCTGCGCTCCAACCCCCGGAAGAAGCCGTCGCGGTCGCTTTCGCGGTAATCCAGGCGCTCGACACGGAAGGGGGCCAGCCGTTCGCGCTGGCTGCGGCGCTGCGCCACGTCGATATAGTACGCGATGGCGTTGGCGACGCTGTTCGCGTCGGTCCAGTCGGACTTGTAGACCGGCACGCCCGCACGGTTGAAAATCCACGTCATGTTGGGCATCGAGCCGTAGGCGCGGTGACACGCGCCATCCAGCGCATCGACCAGGATCGGGCGCTGCACGCCCAGCACGTCCCGCAGCGCCGCCGCGTGCCGGAACTTCTGCGCCATCGAGGTCAGGTGCGGGTAGTTTTCGCCGGGGTGTGCTTCGTGCGTATACAGGAAAATCGAGCCGATGCTGTGTTCGGCGACCCGCGCGGCCAGCGCGTTCATGGATGGCGACGCCATCCCGCAGTACGGTCAGGTGAAGCTGCCGAACTCCACGACGGTATAGCGGTGCGCGCCCCAGATCGCGCTGAGCGTGGTTTCGGCGCGGTCATCCAGCCGCCAGAGCGGAAAATCCGGCGCGTTAAGGCCCAGCGGGGGACTCCGGTCGAAACGCATCCAGGGTTCGAAATTCTCCGGCGTGAAGGAATCGTAATTGTAGCGGCGCAGCAGTTCGTGATCAGGGGTATGGTCAGGCATGGCGAGCGCTCCTTGTGTGTGCGGTGTGTGTGTGCTGCCGCAGCCGCGCGATCACGTCGCGGGTGAAGTCGGCGAGCCAGGCGGCGCGGTATCCGGTGCGGACCCCGTCCCGGACGGATTGCTGCGCTCGGCGTCCGCCTGCGCGAGCCGCTGTTCCAGTTCGGCGATCAGGCGCGGCATGGCAATCGGCTTGGTGAAATACGCATTGGCCCCGGCGTTCTCGGCGCGCGCTTTGGAAGCGGAATCCGTGCGCGCGGAGATGATCAGCACGGGCAGATTGGCGAACTCGTCGGATTCGCGGAGCCGCTGGCAGACCTCAAAGCCTTCGATATCCGGCAGCATCAGGTCGAGCAGCACGGCGTCGGGTTTTTCGGCACGGACCATCGCCAGCCCGCCCTCGCCGGTATAGGCCCCGCGCACGTCGTAGCCTTTCAGCGTTAAAAAGGTCGTCATCATCTCGACGATATACGGCTCGTCGTCCACAACCAGGATTTTCTTTTGGGTCATCAGTTTCCTTTCGCAGCAGTCCCGCGATCAGTTTTTAGCCTGTCGCCCGGCAGAATGCAAACACGCGCCCGGCCAGGGTGCGTTTAAATTCTGGGGCGAAGAATCTCACCACAGAGTACACAGAGAACACGGAGAAAGTTTTTTTGA
>CAZMNL010000881.1:0-1711 GCA_964567525.1 uncultured Anaerolineaceae bacterium | reverse complement strand
GTCAACGGGGCTAAACAGGCGATCAGCGGGCCGCTTTGCGGTCCAGCAGGTGTATAGCCCGACGGCATGGGCAGCTCCTCAAAATCCTGACCCGGAATCTACCTGTGCCGCCATTGTACCACCGCGCGCACCTGCGCCCAATTCCGCAAAAGTGGGGGGGGGGATGTCAAGGTTTTGTGAAATTCCACGCACAACGCTGCCCAGCAGCGCGCAAATCTGCTATGATTTTTGCCGGGAGCAAACACATTGGAGGTTGTACACACATGAGCACCGACCTGATCCAACTGATCTACGTCAGCAGCGCGCGCGGCCTGCTGCCCGAAAACGAACTACTCAACATTCTGGAAGTCTCGCGGCGCAAAAACGCCGAACGCGATATCACCGGCATCCTGCTGTACAAGGGGGGAAACTTCCTGCAAGTGCTCGAAGGACCGGAAGACGCCGTAACCGCGCTCTATACCACAATCAGCCGGGACACCCGCCACGATGGGCTGCTGTTGATCGCTCAGCGCCCGATTGCCGCGCGCGACTTCCCCGACTGGACGATGGGCTTTGTGGACCTGGAAACCGTCGATCCGGACTCGATCCCCGGCTACAGCGCGATCCTCAAGGAACCGTTCAACGGCGCGACCTTCGCGGCGCGGCCCTCGCTGGCGTACCACTTCATCAAGGTGTTCAAGGAAAACATGCGCTAAGCCCCCTCCCCCGCGCCGCGTTTTGTCATGCATCGTCAAGCAGTTTATACTACGAGCACATGACGAACCGCACCGACTCAGGGGCCGATACATGGCGCGCATTTTCATTTCCTACAGCCGCAAAGACGAAACTTTCGCCCGCCGCCTCGCTGAAGACCTGGACCGGCTGGGCGCGGATATCTGGATCGACGTGGACGATATCCCGGCGGGCGTGAAGTGGAGCACCGCGATTCAGCAGGGACTCGACGCCTGCGAGGTGATGATCGTGATCATCTCGCCGCAGTCGATGGACTCGCGCAATGTCGAGGACGAGTGGCAGTCCTACCTGGACGACGGTAAGCCGCTGGTCCCGGTGCTGTACCGCCCGGCGCGCGTACACTTCCAACTGCGGCGCATTCAGTACGTGAATTTTCACCAGCAGGACTACGACACCGCGTTCGCGCAGTTACACTCCGAACTGCGGCGTAAGGGCATCCGGCTAAACCCCATTTCCCCGCGTGATGAGAGTGTCCAGCTTCCCGTGCAGACGCCGCTGCCAGAGCGCGAGCGCCAACAGGCCGAACGCCACGCCGTCGCCGCTAGGCGCAAAACCGCGCAGAAACAGCAAAAATACGCGCTGTTCGGATTCGTCGGACTGTTCGGATTCGTCGGGCTGTTCGTGGTGACGTTGATCGTCATCTTTATCGTGATGCTGAGCGGTATTATGAGTACGCGCACACCACGCGCTACTGCGGTCCCTCTTGCACAGGGCGAACTGGAATCAGCATTGCGCAGCGCGGCGAATTTCTCCGGCGGCAACGATGACTGGCAGCCGGTCGTACAAGAATTTGACGGCATCGAGATGGTGCTGGTCCCGGCGGGGTGCTTCATGATGGGCAGCGAGGACGGCTACGATGACGAAAGCCCCGTACATGAAGTCTGCTTCGATGAACCGTTCTGGATCGACCGCTACGAAGTCACCAACGCGCAGTACAAAGCCTGCGTGGATGCCGGGGACTGCACGCCCCCAGGTGACA
>CAZMNL010000880.1:0-1712 GCA_964567525.1 uncultured Anaerolineaceae bacterium | reverse complement strand
GCGAGTCCTTCGCGCCCGCCCAGGTGCGGGTCAACGCTGTATTGACGGATCGCATACGGCGACCCCACGACATCTTCCGGCGTGAAGTCCGGCAGCGCGCGGCGATATTCGGCTTGCAGGTCGGGGTGTTCCTGCGCGATGCGCTGCCCGGCGGCGCTGCGCTCCCAGACGCCCATCAACCACACGGCGTCGAATTTCCAGGCGGCGAGTGCGTCCAATTCTGAATCGGGTACAGTGGCTAAGCTGATGGTGCGATCATATTTGCGTGAGAGTGTGTGCAGCCAGGTCCAGGTATTGATCTCGTAAATCAGCGGGTTGCCCCGCCAGTTTGTTCCGATCATGTCCCCTCCAAACCAGTATAAAACTTTTTAAAGAGAACATAACCTAAAACCTCGCCTGGAACCATCAACTTTGTATGGCATTCCGCACAATTCGAATCGCTGGGGTGTGTAGAAAGTACACAAAAATCAGGCAAGCTACCCCTAGCGAGAATACGCACCGCGCCGCGCCGTGATCAGCGTCTTATAATAGGCCAGCAGGTCACGGTCCTGGTCATCGCCCCACAGCATCGGCTCGCGGCTGACAACCAGCCCGAAGCCGTCATCCTTGCCGCTGCGCTGGGTCAGCCCGACCTCGGTCCCATAGTAGATGATCGGCGGGCCGGGCAGACGCATCTGAAACGCGGCAGCGCGACGCAGTGCGTCCTTATCGCCCCCGGCGGCGAACAGAAAACGGTCCATGTCGTGATTGTCGATGAACGTGGGCCGGATGAACGCCCCCGCCCCGGCAAAATACGCCTCATGGCGGGCGGCGGCGCGTTCGAGATCGGCTTCACGCCACGTCCCGTAAGCATACGTCTTGCGGATCGCTTCGCCGAGGTAGAAATCCAGGCAGCCATCTAAGCGCCCGATATAGGGCAGCAGCGCCGAGGATTGGTCCACAATCTCGCCGAAACAGAACGAGTCCGTTTTTTCCTCACGGCACGCGGTGCGAAAATCGCCCCAGAAATCCGGCCCCGGCCCCAGCGCGTAGTCCAGGCGGTAGCCGTCGATATCGAATTCCCGAATCCAGTAGCGCGCGATATCGAGCAGCCACGCGCGCGCGCCGGGGTGCGCGGTGTTGATCTCCGGCATATCCGCCACGCCGAAGAACGTGCGGTAGCCGTGCGCCTCGTTGTCGTCGAACGTGAACCACGCGCGGTAACGGCTGTCAGGGTCGCGCAGCGCCTCCTGAAAGATCGGGTGCTGCTGTGAGACGTGGTTACACACCATGTCGAGCATCACGCGCAGGCCGCGCGCGTGCGCCGCCTGCACCAGCGCCCGCAGCGCCTCATCCCCCCCCAGGCGCGGTTCGGTGGTGGTGTAGTCGATGGCGTCGTAACCGTGATGCGAGGGACTCGCCCACGTCGGGCTGAGCCAGATTACGGTCGCGCCCAGGTCGGCGATATAGTCGAGCTTGTCGCGCACGCCCCACAGCGTGCCGCCGTAGAAGTCGCTAAGGTCTTTGGCGGGCAGCCAGTCACGCCCGTCACCGGGATAAAAGCGGTCCACGAACACCTGGTAGATCACCGCGTCACGCGCCCAGTCCGGCGGGGCGAACCGGTCCACGTGGTAGCCGAACGTCACGCCGCGCCCCGGATCGCCGGAAACCGTCTCCGTCAGCGGCTCATTGCGGAAAAACGCGGCGGCGGCTTTCTCCGCCGTGTCGCGCAC
>CAZMNL010000879.1:0-1724 GCA_964567525.1 uncultured Anaerolineaceae bacterium | reverse complement strand
AATGATACGCACGGTGTACCGCTGCGGTCGTGGGTCTTCGGGCACATTCACCGGCTGAACCAGTTGGGCAGCCGGTTCGCGCCGCTGGCAAACGCGGTGATGATCTCACCGCTGGGGCGGCTGGCGTTCAACTGGCTGGGCGTCACACCGGAGCGGCAGCTACCGCTGTTCGCGCGGGAGCGGTTCAGCGTGTGGGTCAAGCGCCATCACGCGCCGGTCGCGGCGAAGACGCCGGTCAAAGCGCCGATCCTGATCGCGGACACATACACCGAGTACAATTATCCGCACCTGGGGCAGGCGATGCTGCGTATCACGGATGCGGCAGGAATCCCGGTCGTGGTGTGGGGGCCGCGCGAGATCGACTGCTGCGGTCGCCCGCTGATCTCCAAGGGGCTGCTGGATGACGCGCGCTGGCTGGCGAAACGCAATGTCAGGCGTATGGCGGCGGCGGTGGATCGCGGCGAGCGTTTTATGCTGATCGAGCCAAGCTGCGCGGCGACCTTCCGTGACGAGTACCCCGACCTGGTCCCGGCGGAACTGCGCGCGGACGCCGAGCGCGTCGCGGCGGCGGTGCTGACGGTCGAGGAGTGGCTGGCGGAGGCGGCGGACGCGGGCTTGCTGGATGGCGTACAGTTCGACGATGCGCCGTGCGAGGTGCTGTTTCACGGGCACTGCTACCAGCGCGCGCTGTGGGGCACAGAGGCGACTCACCGGGCGCTTGACCTGCTGCCGAATTGCGCGGTCGTGGAGATGGACGACGGCTGCTGCGGCGTGGCGGGGGCCTTTGGGTTCGAGAAGGAACACTACGACCTGTCGGTGAAGGTCGGCGAGCAGCGCTTGCTGCCCGCGATCCGTAACGCGCCGGGGGCGGTTGTGGTGGCGGCGGGCGTTTCGTGCCGCGAGCAGGTCGCGCACGGCACCGACCGTGACGCGCTGCACCCGGTCGAACTGTTGGCGGCGCGGCTGCGTGGTGAGTAGCTGTTAGCTAAGAAAAAAACAAGCAGCTTGCTCGACAAACACCCTGAAAGGTTGTTCAGATGGATGGCGACAATGCTGAGGGTTCACCGTCCCTATTCAAATAAATGCGTAACTGCTGTTATACTGGGGTTAGCGTTGTATCGATTTAGTGATGTTGCGAGGGGAAAATGATTGAGACGGCGGCGATAGAACTGCAAACACAGGCTAACGGGCAGGTGATCGATATCACGCGGTTGGTGGCGGACACGGTGCACGGGGCCGGGGTAACAAGCGGCATCGTGACGGTGTTCTGCCCCAGCGCGACCAGCGGCCTGACCACGATTGAGTTCGAAAGCGGCGCGGTGCAGGACTTCCAACGCCTGTTTGATGAGCTGGCCGCGCCAGACCGCCATTACCAGCATAACGCCCGTTGGGGCGACGGCAACGGGCACAGCCATGTACGCGCTGCGCTGCTCGGTCCCTCGCTGACGATCCCGTTTGTGGACCGGCAGTTGACGCTGGGGACGTGGCAGCAGATCGTATATGTGGATTTCGACAACCGCGCGCGCCAGCGTCGTCTTGTGGTTCAGATCATGGGCGAATAAGCTGTCGAGCCTGCGTGACGTGTACGCATAAGGGAGGCAGTCAGCGTCATGGTACCGGATTTGCGCGAGGAATTATCCGATATTGTCCGGCTCGTGTCGGCATTGGCGGGCAGCACCGCGCCGGAGGCCGGGCTGCGCCGCGCATTGGAGATGCTGTGCGAC
>CAZMNL010000878.1:0-1725 GCA_964567525.1 uncultured Anaerolineaceae bacterium | reverse complement strand
TCGGTCCCCGCGTATGCTACGCATCCGTTCTCCAGCCGAGCTAGAGAGGGGGGAATAGGGGCCTGTTCTCGGCAAACCACGCCGGAACAGTTCACGGCGCAAACGTCACCGGGGCCAGCCGGTCCGTGACGAAATCCAGCACATACGCCGACCCGTCCACCATCTCGACCAGCGCGCTCGACCCGTCCGCGAAGGGGCGCACCTGGCGCGGCGCGATTCCGGTCGGCGTGAGCGTGCTTTCCAGCGCTTCCCAGCGCCCGGAACTGACCGATTGCAGCGCAAAATCCCCGCGAATCGTCGCCCACAGGTAGCTGGTTTCGCTGCGTACCAGGTGTACTGCCAGCCGGTTGAGTGCGCTCATCCGGTCCGGGATCGCCACGCGCGACGTAAAATCACGGGTGGCGAGTTCGAACAGCATCACTTCGCCCTCTCCGGCATTGGCGACCAGCACGCGCGTGCCGCTGGCGTTCCAGGGGAAGCCGAACCCGAACTGGGCCGCCGAAAAATAGACCGCACCGCCCGGCAGCCACATATCCTGGCGGTCAAACCCGTTGGGCCGCATGGTTTGCAGGACCGGTTTGGGCTGCCCGCCGATCTCATACGACAGCCGGAAGACGTTGATGCCCTCGCCGCCCGCCGTCCAACCCACGTGCCGCCCTTCGCCCAGCGGGAATAGTTCGCCCGTTTCCAGCTTACTGACGAATACGTGAAAACGCAAGCAGCGCCCAATCGCGCAGTTGTTATCGCGGTAGGCGGCGGTGAAGGCGATATAGCGGCTGTGCGGCGACCAGACCACCTCATCCAGGTAGACGCCCCATTCGCCCGGCTCGGAGATCGTATAGTTGCCGATGGAGTCGGGGACGGTGGGGTGCTGCGGGAAGGGGAACAGCAGCACCTCGCTGCCGTCCGCGTTGAGCAGGCTCACGCGGCTGATGCCCACGCGCTCCGGGATGACCGTCTCGCAGCGCGGCACGCGCAGGTGCAGGTGACGCACGATCACGGCCTGCTGGCCGTCCGGCGCGGGGTAGAGATCGTATTCCAGCGGCGGCAGCGGCAGCTTGAGCGCGGCGTTTACGTCGCCGTCTGCAAACGGTGTGCCGGTCAGACGGTCCGGGCAATTCGCGCGGGCGTCATCCAGCAGGACGCGCAGCCGGTCGATCTCGACCAACTGCCACACGTCGCCGCCGTTGGCCTCGACCGGCGCGACCGTGATGGTGCCGCGCGGCTCGGCGCGTGCATCCGGCGTGACGAAATAGCGTTCGAGGGTTGCTCCGTCCGCCGCGCGCCGAAAGACGTGCAGCCCGACCGTGACCGGCTCCATGTAGTAATCGCCCGCGCTGCCGCCTTCCGCCGCCCAACCGGTTGTGCCGTCGGGAAGCTGCAATTCCCACCACACGTAACCGAAGTTGCAGGTATAGCCGCCGGTGACGGTCGCCACCGTATCGAACGGCAGCAGGCGGCGCTCGACCGCGCCCGCTGCGCCCGTGCGCGGCTCGTTTTTCAGGCTCAGGCCGTAGGTGGTGATCACGCGGGCCTGCGCGCCGGTTTGCAGGCGCGGCGCGACGAGTCCATCACAGGGGTTCTGCGCGTGTGTGGGGTGGGGCGCGGGTGCGCCGCCCCCCGCCGCGAATCCGGCTGCCGCCACGATCACCGCGATCACCACGCGCACCCAACCGCTGCGCCATCTATGCATGTGTGTTCCCTCCGGGGTGTGGACCAATCCGC
>CAZMNL010000877.1:408-1727 GCA_964567525.1 uncultured Anaerolineaceae bacterium | reverse complement strand
CGCACTTCTGTGATGGGCGAAGAAGCAATCAGATTGTATTATTCCCCTACACGAGGATATACAAGTTCACCTTGCGTCAATCATGTCGGTGCACGGTCAGATCGTTAGCATTGGAAGAAGTCGATCCGGGGCCGATCCGATCGTCATCGCCACCGCAGAGTATTACAAGGCGACCGTAGTAACTGGCGAACCAGCAAGTAACAAGATAGAGAAACCGCGAATTCCGGATGTGTGCAAGGCAAGAAACGTAGACTGCATTGGGTTCACGGAAATGATACGTAGAGAAGGCTGGAAGTTCTAAGAGTGTGTTTGGAAAGGGCTTGCAGGGCGGGTCTGGGGTGTTCCAGGCAAGGGGTGGCGTGGCGGAGGCCGCGCCGCAATCCCGTTCCCGCAGGAGCCGTTCCCGCTCATGTCCCGCAAGCGTTATCCCTCGGACCTCACCGACCGCGAGTGGGCGATTCTCGCCCCGCACTTTCCGAAGCCACCCAAGTTGGGCCGCCCGCGCAAGCACTCGTGGCGCGAACTGATGAACGCCGTGCGCTACGTGCTGCGCACGGGTTGCTCATGGCGCCAGTTGCCGCACGACTTGCCGCCGTGGGAGACGGTTTACATGTACTTCGCCCAGTGGCGCGCGAACGGTTTCCTCGCGCGGCTGCACGACGCGCTGCGCGACGCGGCCCGCCGCAAGGCCGGCAAGGAGCCGCGCCCCTCGGCCTTGATCCTCGACTCGCAGACCGCGCGGACGACGGAAAAAGGGGGCCCCGCGGCTATGATTCTGCGAAGAAGATGACCGGGCGAAAACGTCATATCCTGGTCGATACCCTCGGATTCATGCATTACTTATATATCACGCCGGCGAACGTGCAGGACCGGGCCGCGGCCTATGACCTGCTGGAGGTGGCGCTCGGGGCCGGGCCGGCGGGGAAGACGCCGGTGGTCTTCGCCGACGGGGGCTACGCGGGCGAACTGGTCGCGTGGGCGCGCGAGACCTTCGGGGCGCGCGTCCAGATCGTGAAGAAGCTGGGCGAGGGCTTCCGCGTGCTGGCAAAGCGCTGGATCGTCGAGCGGACGTTCGCCTGGCTGATGAAACAGCGGCGGCTGCGCGTGGACTACGAAGCGTTGTCCGAGACGACCGAAGCGTGGACGCTGCTCACGATGCTCGGCCTCTACACCCGCCGCCTCGCCAAATCATGACTTCCCAAACACACTCTAAGGCCCATATTAGTATCTCCGAGGGCACGGGCTACCCCTTCCAACACTGAACCGGACATGGGCTCGTACCGCTTCTTGAAGTGCATACCACTCATAGCTGAGCATCC
>CAZMNL010000877.1:0-398 GCA_964567525.1 uncultured Anaerolineaceae bacterium | reverse complement strand
GGGACCAGTAGTAGTATCAAAGACTGAAAGAGCAATGAGTTGGCTTACACCCAGCTTATTTGAAATAGAGCGTGGAATCTCCGGCGAATCAAGAATGGTGCAGCTAGTTACTCAAAGCAGAATGCACCCTTGGATCTGTGAGATTGTTGGGAACGCTTCCTACGGAGGAAGGCTTAGAGCAGCATATATGGGCGATGCAAATCTCCAATGTCCAATAGTGGCAGGGCGAAAACATCCAGCATGCCTATTACGAGTTTCCGGGAGTACGACGACACTTACGCGGCGGAAATCCCGCAAGAATGAGGAAGAGGCCGAGATTGTTGTCAGGCTGACCCTGCGATTGTCAAAAGCGAAGGGCACCGATGGTCTTCCTCTGTTTCAGGAGATTGGTGTGATTG
>CAZMNL010000876.1:0-1731 GCA_964567525.1 uncultured Anaerolineaceae bacterium | reverse complement strand
TCGTTGGACGCATGACCCTGGCCGAGAAAGTATCGCAGATGCTGCACGATGCGCCCGCGATTGAACGCCTCGGCATCCCCGCTTACAACTGGTGGAACGAGTGCTTGCACGGTGTGGCTCGCGCCGGAGTCGCGACTGTGTTTCCGCAGGCGATTGGTCTTGCGGCGATGTGGCATTCCGATCTGCTGCACGAGATCGCGCAGGTCATCGCCGAGGAAGCGCGCGCCAAGCACCACGAATTCGTGCGCAACGGAGAGCGCGATATCTACAAGGGACTCACGTTCTGGTCCCCTAATGTTAACATTTTTCGCGATCCGCGCTGGGGGCGCGGTCAGGAAACCTACGGCGAAGACCCCTATCTCACCGCGCAGCTAGGGATCGCGTTTGTCACGGGCCTGCAAGAAGGCGATGATCCGCGCTACCTCAAGGCGGCGGCGTGCGCCAAACATTATGCGGTCCACAGCGGGCCGGAAGATGATCGTCACCATTTCAACGCCAAAGTGACTCCGCGCGAACTGTGGGACATCTATTTGCCCGGCTTCGAGGCGCTGGTCCGCGCAGCGAAGGTCGAAACTGTGATGGGCGCGTACAACCGTACCAATGGCGAACCGTGCTGTGCCAGCCCAACGCTGCTCCAGCGTATTCTGCGCGAGCGGTGGGGTTTCGGCGGGCACGTGACCTCAGACTGCTGGGCCATCGTCGATCTGTACAAGCATCATCGGGTGGTTGAAACGCGCGAAGAAGCGGCAGCGATTGCTGTCAAAGCAGGCTGTGACCTGAACTGCGGCTGTACGTTCGACGCGCTGCTGGTCGCCGCCAACCAGGGCCTGATCGACGAAGCGACCATCGACCAATCGGTCAAGCGCCTGTTTCGCACGCGCTTCCGGCTAGGAATGTTCGATCCGCCGGAGAACGTACCCTATACGCAGATTCCCTACAGCAAAAACGATGCTCCGGCGCACCGGGCACTGGCTCGCCGCGCCGCACAGCAGTCAATCGTGCTGCTGAAAAACGAAGGCAATCTGCTGCCGCTGGCTAAGGCCATCAACACGCTGGCTGTGATCGGTCCGAACGCCGACGACGCACCCGTACTGTGGGGCAACTACAACGGCGAGCCGTCGCACACAGTCACGCCGTTGGCCGGTCTGCGAGACGCGGTATCGAAGGCGACAGAAGTTCTCTATGCACAGGGCTGCGATCTGCTGGATGCTGACACCGGCGGCTACGCCGAGGCGCTCGCCGCCGCCGAACACGCCGACGTGGTGATCTTCGTGGGCGGCATCTCGCAGCGTGTCGAAGGGGAAGAACAAATGCAGGAGGACGCGCCGGAAGAAGGCGACCGCACCTTCATCGGACTGCCGCCGGTGCAGGAAGGTCTACTCAAGCAGCTTCACCAGGTCGGCAAGCCCATTATCCTAGTGCTGATCAACGGCGGCCCGCTGTCTATTCCCTGGGCTGCGGAACATATCCCCGCGATTGTCGAAGCGTGGTATCCTGGCGAAGAAGGTGGCACGGCCATCGCCAATGTGATATTCGGCGACACCAACCCCGCCGGACGCATGCCCGTCACGGTCTACCGGTCGCTGGATGATCTGCCCTCGTTCACCGATTACCACGCCGCCGGGCACACGTATCGCTATTACGAGGGCGAGCCGCTGTACCGCTTTGGGTATGGCCTGAGTTATGCCGATTTCCGCTACAGCAACCTGCGTTTTGATCATAACACGCTCC
>CAZMNL010000875.1:0-1732 GCA_964567525.1 uncultured Anaerolineaceae bacterium | reverse complement strand
GTGACACAATCGCCCATTGTGTCACGTGTCACGTGTCATTTTTCCGTGACAGATTTAGACAGGGGTCAAACAACAGGTGAGTGTGAGCAATGGGTGATCAGGAACAGCCCGCCAACCGGGCAATTCGCTATGAGCCGACCTCGTCCGAGGTGCTGGAACACTTCGCGCGGGATGTGTGCCAGGAGTTGGGTGGCGATTTCGCCACTCCGGACACGATGAAAGCAGCACGCACACCGCACGACCTTCACCGAGCGCGAGCAGGCGCGCAATGCACGCATCGCCGAGGTGCAGGCGCTGGTCGAGCAGGGCATGAAGCTCCGCGAGATCGCGCGCACGCTGAACACCAGCTACAACACCGTCCGGCGGCTGCTCGGTAAGGGGTGATCACCGGGGGGCGAACCGCCCCCTTTTTCGTTGCCAGGCGGTTGTTATCACGCCTCCGTCGGACCGTCCTCGTTGGCGTAGGCCGTGATGCGCCAGCACAACTCATCCGGCACGACAATCCCGTACTGCGCGCGTAACAGGTTCATCAGTTCACCGCCCCAGGTCCAGGCGCGGTGATAGGCGCGGCGCAGGTCTTCCGGCGCGAGACTCGCCGCCACGCAGCCCGCGAAACGCTCCAGCGCCTGCCGTGAAAGATCGTCTTCGGCGGCGCGTGAGGGTGTCAGCCAATGCGCGGTCTGCCCTTCCAACAACCGGACCATGTGCAGCAGGTGGCGATGCAGGATGTTGAGCAGTTCCAGCGCGCGGGTGTATTCGCCGCGCCGCAGCACGTTGATTCCGAACAGCGTCCAGTTGATGAAACCGCAGACGAGGTTCTGCACCTGGGGCAGCGCATCACGCGCAGGCGGTGGCCCGGTGATTGCGTCGAGGTAGGGCCGCAGCGCGTCGGATTTGTCAGCGATCAACGCCGCGTCCACGCTGGGGAAGGTCAGCAGTCCGCGCCACATCGCGCCGATGGTGACTTCCGATGCGCGGTGAAAGTGGAACTCGCCGCGCACGAGATTCGCAAAAATCGCGGTATGGATGCCATGTTCGTTGACGTACAGCAGCTCAATCGGCGCGATCTGTGCGAGCCACGAACGCGGGTCAATCTGGTCAAAGATATCGTCGCGGAAGAACAGCAAGAACTCGATATCAGAGAAGCGGTCACCTTCGCCATACGCGAATGAGCCGTACATCATGGCGGCGTCGAGCCGGTCATCGTCCGCGCACAGCTCGCGCACGCGGGCGATCATGTCGTGTTGCAGCATGGTGATCGTCTCCTTGAAGGGGCGGTAGCCTTCTGTGCAATGAGGGAAGGTATTCGGGGATGAGGACCGTCAAACGTGGCTGTGGCTCTACGCGCCCCCAGCGCCTTCCCTGAGCGGGGCCTATTATACATTCCCTACAGGCAGGCCCCAACTGGCGAACTGGCGTGCGCGCGATTCGCTGAGTGCTGCCGGTTAATCCGACGAAGTTGTGACACGTTTTGAAACCTGTCAACCTGTCACATGTCATTTGCGCGTGACAGAATGGGCATGATCAATACACCAGGTCCATTTGCTGTTGTAGCGCTGGCGCACGGAATCAGGTTCATCGGTTAGAGTAGGCGCGGAATTATAGCGATTGTCTCAGGGTAGCTAACAGAGTTGGATAATATTATCCAAAAAAAGTACGATATCATCCTTTTTTTGTCGTAACTACTCAGGCAGGGACGAAGGGCCGCATGAGCAGTGCGTCATGCAATGAG
>CAZMNL010000874.1:0-1735 GCA_964567525.1 uncultured Anaerolineaceae bacterium | reverse complement strand
GCGGAGAGGGGGAGAACGGGAGCGGTTAAGTCCCCTCTCCGGAGGCTGGAGAGGGCGCGCGAACTGCGTTTGCGTCCGGGGGTGAGGTGAAGCAAAAAGTGCAGAGATAGAGTGTGATCATTCCGCCGCGCCGGAGTCCGCGTCGTAGGCGTCCAGCGCGCGCAGTACGTCGCGCAGCGCCAGCAGGCTCGCGCCGCTGTGCGCCTGTTCGTCCAGGCCCTCGACGGTGTAGCGCCGTTCGAGCGCGTTGTTTTCGAAGTCCGGCGCGACGATCACAGCCTGCACCCCCTGCGCGACTGCCGCCCGCCGCGCAGCATCCCACGCGAGCGCGGTCCGGGTCCAGAACAGCCGGTAGCCCGTGTCGATCTTCTCGGCGCTGAGGGGTTCGGGCGGTTTGGGTTCAGGCATGGTGCGCTGATACAGCCGGTTCCAGAAATCAACCATGATGATGTGCTCCGCTTACCGCTAATTCAAATTCGACGGGTCCTCGACGCGCACATCGGCGTGGCGGGTCAGCACCACGTCACGCGCATACAGCCAGACTTCGCCGTCCCATTCGCGCTCGAACCCGGCGGACTCCAGCCCGGCGATGCGTTCCGGGGCGCGATAAGCTTTGAGGCGCACGCGCACGCGATCCAGCGCCGCCGCCAGCCGCCGGATATCGCGGGCGGCGGCGTTCATCGCGGAGTCGGGCACATCGCAGTAGGCGATCTTGAGCGTGGGTTCGCCGGGCCAGCGGTCCTTCGTGACCGGGTTAATGATCACCACGCCGCCCAGCGTCGCGCCCGTGCTGCGCCAGCCGTAAACCAGCCCGGCTTCCAGGCGTTCGCGCAGGCGCTCGCCGGTGATGCGGTAGTAGGACCAGTCCCACTCCAGGCTTTGCTGCGCGCACGCATAGTGCGCGGACGAGTCGAGATAGGCGCGCACGCGCGGCAGGTCCGCGACGGCGAGCGGCTGCAAGTCCTGGACCGGCTCGTCCAGCGGGTCCGCGCCGTAAGGCAGGTAGATCGCCTGGCGAGTGAAGCCGGTTTCTTTGGCGAGCTGCTGCACGGCCTCGTTTTTGGAGGCGGTCGAGAAGCGGACCTCGCCCGTGCCGTGCTGCCGCACGCGGTTGATCACGAAATGGTGCAGGATGCGCCCGAAACCGTGCCCCTGGTAGGCCGGGTCGATGCGCAGCCCCTCCATCCACCACTCGCCCTCGTCATAGCGTGTCAGCTTGATCACGCCGACGACGGCATCATGCAGCGTGGCGACGTAGAATCCGCCGTGCGGGTCGTTGAACCAGTCATCGATCACGCGCGGCAGGTAGTCGTCGCCGTCCCAGATTTGCGCGGCGATAGTTTCCAGCGCGGGGCGGTCGTCTGGCTGTGCAGGCCGGATCACGAGATGGGTTCGCATGTCTATCGGTGTTTGCGTTGGTTGCACGAGTCTTTCCCTCAGTTATGCCCGGTCGTTCATTATCGATCATGCCATGAAGCGGCACGTTTGCCCAATGACGCGACGGTAGGACGTTGCGGGTTTAGCAGAAAAAACATCTCACCACAGAGGACACAGAGAACACGGAGTTTGTTTTAGAGAAAGAGAGAAAAACTCCTGTTCTTTCTCTGCGGCCTCTGCGACCTCTGCGGTGAAACAATCTGCCCCGCCATCCGAACGCACCCCGCGCGAGACTACCCTCACGCCCATAGGCATTAAGCTAAACGGTAATCGCCCTTTGCCTGGCGATCAAATCGCC
>CAZMNL010000873.1:0-1740 GCA_964567525.1 uncultured Anaerolineaceae bacterium | reverse complement strand
GCGGCGGAAACAGTATCTGCAGTTGATGGCGCAGCCACCGGTAACGATCAGCAGCCTGATCGCCATGCACAGCGCGCCGGATGTGCTGCGCGAACGCTTCATGGCAATGACGCGCCTGGACGAAAACCGCGCCAAGTCGCAGATCGCGCAGCGGGCGGGCGTGCCGGTCACGCAGGTGACGAAGCTCGCCGTGTGGGGCAACCACAGCCCGACGATGTTCCCCGACTTCGAGAACACGCTAATCGGCGGCCAGCCCGCGCTGGACGTGGTCCCGGATCGCGGTTGGTTTGAGGGTGAGTTTATGAAGACCGTGCAGCAGCGCGGCAAAGCGATCATTGACGCGCGCGGCAAGAGCAGCGCGGCCAGCGCCGCCAACGCCGCCGTCAACCACTTGCAGAGTCTCGTCACCCCCGCGCCCGCTGGTGACTGGTTCAGCGGCGCGATCTACACGGACGGCAGCCTGTACGGGGTTCCGGCGGGCCTGATCTACTCGTTCCCGTTGCGCGCGGCGGGCGACGGCAGTTACACGGTGGTTGAGGGGCTGGAGTTGTCAGAGTATGCAAAAGAAAAATTAAAAATCTCGGCGGAGGAACTGCTCGAAGAGCGCGAAGCGGTGGCGGACCTCTTGAAGTAGCCGCACAACCGTGCTATAATGCCGTTTGTCAATGCGGCGTGGGCCATGTGTTCACGCCGCGTGTTTTCGTTTGCGGCGGGTGGGGATTCTTATAATACACCGCTAACCCTCAAAAGGTTCATCTGTCCCCCGTGTCATGCTATAATAGGCGTAGTGGCAACACAGGAGCGAGGCGAAAAATATGAATCGCTCAGCATATCCCAGTTCATCACGAGACGAGGAATTGTCGCTTTTGTCGCGTAATGGGCTGGTGTTGGCGGCGCTGGTGTTGGCGTTGGTGTTCCTGGTGTCGCTGCAACTGGCCCCCTCAGTCAGCGAGCAGCGCAGGGACAGCGGTATTTTCGCCTATACCGGCCTGGTGATCCGCGAGGGCGGTCGCCCGTATGCCGATGCCTGGGATAACAAGCTCCCCGGCGTGTATTTCATTGATGCGCTGGCCTTTGCGGTGTTTGGCTCCAACCGCTGGGCGTTGTGGCTGGTGGAGAACCTGACGTTGTTCTTCACCGCGCTGGTGTTGATCGGGCTGTTGCGCAAGGTTTACCAGCGGCGCTCGGAGACCTGGATCGGGGCGCTGGTGCTGGTGCTGCTGGCGCGGCATCCGGCGCTGATCAACGACACGAACTACACCGAACCGTATGCGCTGCTGCCGCAGATGATCGTGCTGGCGGCGGGCTACCAACTGCTGCACAAGCCGAGCGCGCGCTCGGCGTTTGCGGTCGGGTTCGCGGCGGGAGTCGCGTTCCTGATCAAGCAGACGACGATTGGCGTGGCGCTGGCGTTCATTCCGGCGATTCTGCTCGCCAAACACCCGATCCTCGAGTCGCAGCAGCGCCTGCGCTGGCTGGGTGTGATCCTGCTGGGCGGGCTGACCTGCCTGCTGCCGGTGATCCTCTATCTGCTGGTGTATGGCATCCTGGACGATGCGTTCTATGCGTCGTTCGTCATGGCGCGGACGTTCCACAGTTGGGTGGGGCGCGAGTCGGTCTGGATCGGGCGCACGCTGATCACGACCTTCACATCCGGCGGGTTCCCGCTGGTGTACGGGCCGCTGCTGCCGTTTATCGGCCTGGGCATGGTTCTGGCGTGGCGGCGCGGTTTCCGGCGCA
>CAZMNL010000872.1:0-1742 GCA_964567525.1 uncultured Anaerolineaceae bacterium | reverse complement strand
GGTAATCTCGGTCGATTGCATTAACGATTCCAGCAACGCCCGGCCCTGGCGGTCGGCGATGATGCCCCCACCCAGGCAAACGTCACCAGCATAGAAGACCGCGCCCTGCCCCGGCGTGATGTCGCGCAGGGGGGCGTCGAAGTCCACGCGCACGCGCCCATCATCCCCCGGCGTCACGGTCGCGGCGGCGGGCCGCGCCTTGTAGCGGATTTTCACGTCCGCGCGGAACGGTGCGGGCGGCGTTACCCCGCTGATCCAGTTCACGCGCCCGGCGACCAGGCTGTGGCGCCCTAGCTGTTCCTGCGTGCCCACGATCAGGGCATTGTGCGCGGCGTCCATTTCCAGCACGTACAGCGGCTCATGATGGCTGATGCCGAGTCCCTTGCGCTGCCCGATGGTGTAGTTCGGCAGACCGGTGTGCTCGCCCAGGACCGCGCCCGCGCGCGTCATGATCGGCCCCGGCTGCATCGCGTCCGGGATGCGCTCGCGCAGGAAGCGGCGGTAATCGCCATCCGCCAGAAAACACAAGTCCTGGCTGTCGTGCTTACGGGCCACCGGCAGCTTAAGCTCGTCCGCGATGCGGCGCACCTCGGATTTTTCATACTCGCCAATCGGGAACAGCGCGCGCTGTAACTTCGCCTGCGGCAGCACGTGCAGCACGTAACTCTGGTCTTTGGCAGGATCGAGGCCCTTCAGCAGCCGCGCGGAGCCGTCCGGCAAATGCTCGACGCGCGCATAATGCCCGGTGGCGAGATAATCCGCATCCAGCGCGAGCGCGTGATTCAGCAGCCACTCGAAGCGAATATGCCGGTTGCACTCAATGCACGGATTCGGCGTGTCGCCTGCCGCGTAACGCGCGGTGAAGAACTCCACAATCGTGTTATGGAACACGTCCTGCGTGTCGATCACGTAAAACGGGATGCCCAACTGGTTCGCAATGCGGCGCGCGTCGGCCATCTGATCCGGCGTGCAGCAGCGATTCGCGCCGCCTTCGCCGCAGTCCTCCGACCAGAGGCGCATCATCATGCCGGTCACGTCGTAGCCCTGCTGCTTGAGCAGCGCCGCCGCGACGGAGCTATCCACGCCGCCGGACATCGCCACGACGACTCGTTTTTGTTCCGTTACCATCTCACACTCGCTACCACTATCTAGTGATTCCGCGAAAGTTGTGAGAATTTGGGCCTTGCTTCACCTCACCCCCCGGCCCCCTCTCCAGCCTCCGGAGAGGGGGAGTCAGAGTTCTGTTAAGTCCCCTCTCCGCGTGTGGAGAGGGGATTTAGGGGTGAGGTAAACCGGGCGATTTCTCAAGACTTTCATTGAACCACTCTATAACACATTCGTTATAAGGCGGATTTCGAAACCCGACCCTACAAGCGATGTAGGACTACTGCCAAGCGGTATCGGCTACGCCGTGACCCGTCGCACCGCTTCGACCGCGCCGGGCAGCACGTCCAGCACATGCGCGATATCCGCCGCCGTGTTGCTCTCGCCCAGCGAGAGCCGCAGGCCGCCGCGCGTCCATGCCGGCCCGTAGCCGAGCGTTTGCAGGATCGTCGAGGGCTTCTCGTTGCCGGTCTTGCACGCGCTGCCCGACGATCCCGCGATGCCGTGCCGGTCCAGGTGCATCAGCAGCAGGGAGCTTTCCACGTCCTTGATCGCAAAACTGGCGTGCCCGCTGATGCGGTCGTCAGGGTGCCCGGTCAGCTCACAGTCCGGCACGGAATCCAGCACCCCCGCGATCA
>CAZMNL010000871.1:0-1742 GCA_964567525.1 uncultured Anaerolineaceae bacterium | reverse complement strand
CCCGGATGTGGTGAACTTTTTGCTGCTGGGCAGTGACACCAGCGGCGGTGGGGTAGGGCATACGGATGTGATGATCATCGTCTCGGTGAACAAACGCGCTGGGTCGGTGGCGATGTGGCACATCCCGCGCGATATCCTGGTGTATATTCCGAATTACACGATGGAACGGCTTAATCTCGCGTATGCGTTGGGCGAGGGGAATGATTATCCCGGCGGCGGTTTTGGCTTGATGAAGGAGACGATCCGTTACAATTTCGGGATCGAGGTGGACCATTACGCGCGGGTCGATTTCGATGGGTATATGGCGATCATCGACGAACTCGGCGGGCTGGATATCAGTGTGGACTGCGCGATTGCCGATTGGCGCTTGATTTCGCCGGAACTCGATCAGACGGTTGAGGAAAACTGGGAATATTACACGCTGCCGATTGGCCGCCAGCGGTTGTCGCCGTATATGGCGTTGTGGTATGCGCGCAGCCGTAAAACGACGAATGACCTCGACCGGGGCCGCCGCCAGATGGACGTACTGCGCGCGATGTGGCACCAGGCGCGCGAACAGGGTTTGTTCGCGCAGGTGACGCAGCTCTGGCCGGAGGCGGTCGAAGTGGTCGAGACGGATATGGCGTTGACCGACGTGCTGTCGTTAGTGCCGATGGCGGTCGGGTTGGATATGGGTAACATCGCGCGTTACAGCGGCTCGACCGGCGTACATTACGAGTTGTACACGGTGCAGGCGGATAAGCGCGAGGTGCTGCTGCCCAACCGTGAGGCGCTGCTGCCGCTGATCGAGAGCTTCCTGACGCCGCCGACCGCGAACCGGTTGGGGCGGCAGGCGATCACGGTCGATATTGTGGATGTGACGGCGTATGGGCTGGGCTTTGACCTGGTGGCGGCGGATCGCATGGCGTGGGAGGGATTCTACGCGCGCGTGCTGCCCCCGGCCTCCGGTAGAATCGCGGAACTGTCGGCGGTGTATGACTATACCGGGCAGGTCAAGGGCAGCGCGCTGGAAGACCTGAAACGTGTGTTGCGCATCAGTGACGGGCAGGTGTTTGTCGAACCCGATCCGAACCGCGCGGCGGATTTTCGTGTGGAGATCGGGCGCGCGTACAACTCGTGTGTGTATGGGAACGCGGAAGATGATATCGCGGACGGTCCCCCGGTCCCGACGGTGGTTCCCACGCCGGACGGCACGCCGGAGTCGGCGAATAACAACTTCGGATAGGGTGCGGGAGCACACGGCATGACAAAAAAGCGGGGCAGTCCACAAGAATCTGCCCCGCTGTGATTCCGGCTGCACACCGGTCAGTGATACGGTTCCCAGTCCGGCAGAAAGTCGCTGCGGCCTTCGGTGAGCATGGTGGGTGTGCCGCCGGAAGCGGGGATCGTGTAGATCGCGGAAACGTCCGGCAGGCCGCGCTGGAAAATGATCCGCGTGCCGTCGGCGGACCAGTCAGGGAAGACGTTGCGTTCCTGGTCGAAGGTCAACTGGCGGCGGCTGCTGCCGTCGGTGTTGATCACGTAGATGTTGGCGGACGCATCGACGGATGAGATCGCGTTGTAGACGATCTGCGTGCCATCCGGCGACCACGCGGGAAACGTGTTGGTGTCGTCGTTGTCGGTCAGGCGGCGGACCTGCCCGCTGTTGAGGTTGAGGATCGCCAGTTCGTAGGGGAAATGCCACTGGCTGGTGTGATAGGCGATCTGCGTGCCATCCGGGGACCAGTCGGGGCCGAGATCAT
>CAZMNL010000870.1:0-1744 GCA_964567525.1 uncultured Anaerolineaceae bacterium | reverse complement strand
GGTGCAGCATGGCCTGCTCGAACTGTCGGATCGCCCGATTGCGCTGGCGGTGTCCGGCGTGAATTACGGCGAAAACGTCGGGACCGGCGTCACGGCATCCGGCACAGTCGGCGCGGCGTTGGAAGCCGCGTCTAACGGCATCCCGGCGCTGGCGTTCTCGCTGGAAGTGCCCATCGAACACCACATGACCAACGATGCGGGCGTAGATTTCACGGCGTCGCAGCACTTTGTGCGGTTGTTCGCGGAACGCTGGCTGCACGGCGTGCGTCCGCCGGGCGTGGACGTGCTGAAGATCGATATTCCGGCGACCGCCACGCCCGAAACGCCCTGGCGCATCACGCACCTGGAACGCGGCCCGTACTTCGTCCCGGTGGCCCCGGTGCGCCGCAGCTACGATGTGGACGGACGACCGGATTACATGCTTAACCCGCGCGCCGCCGTCGATCCGGACTCGGACGCGGGCACGGTGCGCGCCGGGATCGTGTCGGTCACGCCGCTGACGCTCGACCTGACCGCGCGCATTGAGCGCGACCTGATGCGCGCCATCCTGAACGGGCGCGGCGGTGCGGGATCGAAACCAACCGCGAATAACGCGAATAAATAGGCCTCACCCCCTGAATCCCCCTCTCCAGCCGAGCTAGAGAGGGGGACTTACCCGCGACCGTCTCCCCCTCTGCGGAGGTTAGAACGTATGCGCGGCATACGCGGGGTTATGGGGTGAGGTAAATCCACCGTAGGGCAGAAACTATAGTCTACCGAGGAACACCAACCCATGATTCTCCTTCTCGCCATTGGGTCCCTGTGGGACGTGCTGCAAACGCTCGCCGAAAACTTCGACGAGTGGATTCTGATGCCGCTCAGCTATCCGCTGTTGGCGCGCAGCATGGAAGCCGCGATCCTGGTTGGTATCGTCAGCGGCGTAATGGGAACGTTCGTGGTAGTGCGCGGCATGGCGTTTTTCGGCGACGCGCTGGCGCACGCGATCCTGCCGGGCGTGGCGATCATGTACCAGCGCACCAACGGCGAGACGGATAACCTGTTCTGGGGTGGGTTGGTCGCCGGGGTGCTGAGCGCGCTGGGCATCGGCCTGCTGACGCGGCATCACAAGGTGCGCGAAGATACCGCGATTGGCGTGGTTTTCGCGGCGATGTTCGCACTCGGCATCGCCATGATCTCGCGCATGAGCAACTACGCGGGCGACCTGACGCATATTCTGTTCGGGCAGATTCTCGGCGTGTCACAGTCCGACCTGACGCAGATCGCGGTGTTCAGCACGGTCGTGCTGGGGATCGTGGCGCTGTTCTTCAAAGAGTTCATGATCATCTCGTTCGACCCGACGCTGGCGAAGACGCTGCGCCTGCCCACCGAACTGTTCCGGCTGCTGCTGCTGGTGCTGATCGCGGTGACGATTGTCGTCTCGCTGCAAACCGTCGGTATCGCGCTGATGGTGGCGCTGCTGGTCACGCCCGCCGCCACCGCCAACCTGATCACCCATCGCCTGCTGCCGATGATGCTGGTTTCCGCGCTGGTGGGGGCCGCGTCGAGCATCATCGGGTTTTACCTCTCGTTCCACCAGGATATCGCTACCGGCCCGGCGATTGTGCTCACCGCGACGGCGATCTTCGTGTTTGTGTTCGCCGAGCAGCAGATCGGGAGTGCGTTGTCGCATGTGGTGGGGCGGTTCAACTTCACATCGCCGAGATGGGCACTGGTATTTCAGGAAAAGACAGAATAGGACACGGAT
>CAZMNL010000869.1:0-1749 GCA_964567525.1 uncultured Anaerolineaceae bacterium | reverse complement strand
AAAAAACAAAAAAACGAAAAACAAAACAAAAACAAAAAGACGAAAAAACAAAATCGGACTTGTTGTTCGATTTGTTGGCATCGAATGGCGAGGCCTCCATGTTGTCAGCTATTGATTTGAGTGTAACCTTTTTGCGTGAACTACAGTCAAGCAGCTTTTTGAATGTTATAGTCGTCGGCATGCTTCTCCAAATCCAAAACGCCGCCGTAAAGCCTTTCACATTCCAACCGCCTGAACGTGCGCCAATAATCGTCCCAGTCCCCGCTGGTGTACACGGATCTCAAAAGCAGCATCGATTCGGCGCCGTCCAACGACCATCTGCGTCCCGTGCCTTCCATCCTGTTCTTGACAGTGTGCCCGCACGTTGACTCTACGACGCCGCTGCCAATTGGATAGCCGGCCTTCAAATACTCGTCGTATTTCATCCATTGCCTGTGATTTTCAAAATACCTTACGACTTCCTTGATCGCGTCCTTCTGGCTCTTTTTCAAAGTTTTTTCGCGTTTGGCCAATGTCTGCTTCAGCCCTCCTATGACTCGACCCGTTTGACCCCGCAAAATTGCCAGCAGGTGGTTGTAGACCCATTTTTCCGACTCCGCGGTTTTTTCGCCGTAAAGGCTGTTTCCGACTTTCCAAAGGTATTCGACGACATGGATTATATCCAGTACGCCGACCCATTGCACCCCGACCAAAACAACCGCTATGGCGCTCCAAAGGCATAAAGCGCCGTCCATGACGACAACCCAGGGTCGCTTGAATTCGGGATCTCTTCTTTTTGCGTCGTCCACGACCTCCAGCATCACCGATTCTCTGGATCTTTCCAGACTCGCTATTCGCCGAATGTTTTTCGATTTGACAAAGTCGGAACCGTTTTCGCCTTGTTCCCGTTTTTTCCTCGCCGCTTCCGGGTATATCAGGTTCTCCGCGACTTGTTCCGGGCTTCTTTCCCGCAGTTCGACGGTGAAGCTCACCCCGACCGTGGCCTCTTTCTTTTTTTGCCGTTTTTCCCCCTTTCCCAGTCTGCCCTTGATCTTTGCGGCCTCGGATTTGATTACCGGCACTCCCTTCCCGTCGAACTCAAGAACCTGCACCCTGCCTTCGCTTTCCGGGTCGGGGACCTCCTTGTCGTCGTAAAATTCGTCGTATTGGGTCGAAGCTTCGCGATTGACGATTTCGAAGCGACTCTGACTTACCTCGATTCCCAAGAGCTTGGCCATCGTCACTTCCGATTCCCCGAACGAATCGCGAACGGTGCACAAGTTCATCAATTCCTGCAAGAAATACGAATAGCAGCGTCGCGGCAAATTGACCTGGGCGTCGAGCGGCATAATTCCAGGAATCCCCCTTTTGCGATAGCATGTCCTGGGAACCGCCAATTTGCCGAAAACGGAAAAATAGTCTTTTTCGCGCAATCCTGCTTCCCGCTTGAGAATATCCCCTTCCGGTGTTTGGATGCAATCTCCGATGTCTCCGGAGCCAACGCTTGCGAAATAACCCTTCAACGCGGCCATGCCGATTTTTTTCAACCGCTCGAAAATTGCGGTCTCGGCTTCGTACGCGTCCATTTCGCAAGCATGGTCTTGAACGAACTGAAAAAGTTGTTTGACTTCGTATTCACCTTCCATTAAGCTCGATTCCATATCGTAAGGCTGCTTCATCCTCTCCTCCTGATTAAGGTTACAAGAAAACGTGTCTCTAAGTATCCTAAATCATTGAAGATTGGATGTCCAGCCTTATTTATCCTAAATT
>CAZMNL010000868.1:0-1749 GCA_964567525.1 uncultured Anaerolineaceae bacterium | reverse complement strand
CCAGCGCCGCCAGCACGCGCCGCACGATCTACGCATAGGTCAGCACTTCTGGCCCGCCAAGCGCGTATTCCTGCCCGGCAGCGTCGGCGCGGTCCAGGGTGCGCGCGGTGGCCTCGATCACGTCCCCGACCCACACCGGCTGAAACAACGCGCCCCCGTCACCCACCACCGGGAAAATCAGCGGCGTGAGCCTGATCAGGCGCGCCTGTATGTTGGCGAACTCGTCCTGCGGTCCCCAGATCACCGAGGGCCGGATCGCGGTCCACGCCAGGCCGGACTGGGCCACATAGTCCTGCGCTTTGCCCTTGCTCGCCAGGAAACGATAGGGGGAATCACTGCGCGCGCCGTTCTGACTCATGTTGATGAAGCGCCGCACGCCCGCCGCTTTCGCCGCGTCCACGACGTTGATCGTGCCCTGCGTGTTGATGCGCTCGTAGGTCGCGCCGCCTTGCTCGATGGCTACCGCGACGAGGTGCACCACCGCCTCGACGCCCTGCATCGCGGATGCGAGCGTGTCGGGTTTGGTCACGTCGCCGGTGACGATCTCGACGCGCGCGCGAATATCGCCGAGCCGGTCCTCCGCTTTGTCCATGTGGCGCACCATCGCGCGCACCGGCTGTCCGCCTTCGACCAGCCGCCGCACGAGATTGTTACCGACATACCCCGCCGCCCCGGTGATGAGAATCATGGTTTTGTCCCTCCTGGAATAAAAAAGCTGTTCACCACAGAGCACACAGAGTTCACAGAGCGTTTTTAGGGAGTGGCAAGAGAAAACGTGTGCTATACAGGTTGTAGCCGAATCCAGGCGCGCGTGGCGATAAGAAAGCGCTGAGAGCCGGGGTTCAAAAGCTGATGACTGATCGCTGCCTGCTCAAAAAGCAAGAGCGCGCGGAGGGGGTACTCCGTGCGCTCCGGGGTGCGGTGATAACGTGCGCATTGTGCCGAATCTTGAAGAGGGGTGCTTGTGTGACGGTAGCCCTATGCCAGGGGCCATTCAGAGTTTGCGCTCTGGCACTGCCGTCCCAATGCCGCTAGGAGGATTAAAAAACCGTGTCCTATTGCCTGTTCTGGTTATCACCGCCAACCCGATACACCTGATTAGATGCAGCGGGTGGCAGGGGCGTTACATCGAATTTGGTTGGTGTTGTTGCTGCGCCGTCCGCCTGGGCCTGAATGACCCAGGCTATAATTCGAAAGGACCGTAAACGGCCCTGTCTCAGTGCCTTTCCCTGCTCAGCCCCGTTCACGGGGCTTTCGACATATAGCCCGGCGGCTTTAGCGCCGGGTGGAGCGCGATTGTCTCAGACGGGGCAATCATGGTATCGACAGGCGTGTGAGCAGCACTACATCCCCCACCGGCTCCCCATCCACGACAACCGGCAGGCGGTCAGGCGGCGCGTTGAGGTCGTACAGCCCGACGATCACGGGATAGCTGCCGGACGCGAGGTCCGGTGGCACGACCAGGCCGTGTGTGTCGCGGATCACGTCGCCGGGCGTCCAGGTGGTGGTCAGCGCACGGTCGCCGCCGGGTTCGGCGTCGTGCTGAGTGATCAACCGTCCGTCCGGCGCAAGAAACTGCACCGTCACCTTGTAGCGCACATCCAGCGGCGCGCCCGTCGTCCAGAACAGCGTCACGCCCACTACGTCGCCCGCCTGCACAGACTCCGCGCTGAGCGCGTAGCCGGTCAGCGTAATGTGTTCCCCGAACTGCGCATCGAGCGCGGTCTGCGGCGCGTCCGGCGCGGGACC
>CAZMNL010000867.1:0-1749 GCA_964567525.1 uncultured Anaerolineaceae bacterium | reverse complement strand
CCGCCCAGCAGCACCACCGCCATGATCGGGACAGCGTTCGCCAGCTCGACCTGCACGTTAAACAGCAGCATCCCCACCACCACGATCAACACGGTCTGCACAAGCGCGGTCGTCATGCGGAACGCGATCTGTGAGATCAGCAGCGCCGTCTTGCTGAGCGGGGTCGCCCCCATGCGCCGCAAAACCTGTTTCTCGCGCAGGCTGACCAGCGGCCCCGCCGTCCCGAACAGGCCCAACTGCATCAGGCTCATCGCCAGCACGCCGGGCAGCAGGTAGTCGATGCTGCGCAGGTCGTTGGTGCTGACGGTTTTCGGTTCGTAGGCCAGCACGGGCGTATAGCCGGTCATGCCCTGGTTCATGCCTGCGATCACCCTGTCGATCACGTTGATCACGATCTGCGCGGTGTTCTGGTCGGCGGGATCGTAGTAAACATCCAGCATGGCGGCGGCCTGCTGCGCGCCGGTCCCGGTCAGGCGTGTAAAGTGCTGTTCAAGCGCCGCACCGGTCCCCGCCGGGATCACGATGACGGCGGAGCGGTCGCCTTTTTCCAGCGCGGCGAGTTCGTCCGCGCGCGCGCCATGCTCGATCCTGAACGCTTCGATCTGCTCAAACCCGGCGACCAGTTCGGCGCTGGCCGGGCCGTCCTCGTTGACGACGCCGACCGTGAAGGTAATATCCTCGCTGCCAGAGAAGATCACGCCAAAGATGACGGTGAACATCAGCGGAAACGCCAGCGTCCAGAACAGCGCGGTGATGTCCCGCGTGAACTCGCGCACGGTGGCGATGTACAGGTTAACGAATGAGCGCATGATGGTTGTTGACTCCTTGTGTAAAAAGCGTTTCACCGCAGAGGGCGCAGAAGCGGCCTCCCCCCTAAATCCCCCTCTCCAGCCAAGCGAGAGAGGGGGACTTGACCACGACTGTCTCCCCCTCTCCAACTTGATTGGAGAGGGCGCGCGACCTGCGGTCGTGTCCGGGGGGTGAGGTTTCTAATCCCGAATGCGGCGGCCCGTGAGCTTCAGGAACACGTCTTCCAGCGTGGCGCTGCGCACGCGCAGATCGTCGAAGTGCAGCCGGTCCTCGCGGGCGGCGGCGAGCAGCGCTTCCATGGTTTGCGGCGTGGCGGCGGAATACAGCGTCACCAGGCCGCCATCGCGCTTGGCATCAACCACGCCCGGCAGGGCTTCGAGCAAGTCCAGCGAAGCGCTGTTCTTGTCCTCGAACTCAATCGCGGTGGTTTCGAAGTGCTGCGCGATCAGGTCGTGCGGCGAATCCAGCGCGATGATCTGCCCGTGATCCATCACCGCGACACGGTCACAGAGCGTCTGCGCCTCTTCCATGTAGTGCGTGGTGAGCATCACGGTTTTGCCGCGCTGTTGCAGGTCTTCGACAATGCCCCAAATCTGGCGGCGCGACTGCGGATCAAGCCCGGTGGTCGGCTCGTCCAGGAAGATGATATCGGGATCGTTGACCAGCGCCAGCGCCAGCGAGAGCCGCTGCCGCTGCCCACCGGAGAGGTCCTTACTGTGCGTCTTGCGCTTCTCTTCCAGGCTGACCAGCGCGATCAGGTCCTCAGCGGGCAGGCAGTCATTGTAGAACGCGCCGAACAGCTTGAGCAGTTCCTCGACCGTGTGCAGCGGGTACAGGCCGGTGGTCTGTAGCTGGATACCGATATGCTGCTTGATGCCATTGGCCCGCCCCCCCTGGGTGTGGCCCAGGACTGTGATCGTGCCACCGTCAGCCTGCCGC
>CAZMNL010000866.1:0-1749 GCA_964567525.1 uncultured Anaerolineaceae bacterium | reverse complement strand
GCGCCCCCCGGATGATCTTCGCGTCGATCCAGGCGCGCCCGGTCTGCTGGCTGGTACGCTGCTCGCGTCTGAGCAGTTGGTCCACGAAATCGGCAAACAATGCGCCCCGGTTGGGTGGCAGTTCACCCTCTTTCTGCACAAATACGCCGCAGACCATAAACAGCATGAACGGGTTGCGGCAGAGCAGCATCATACGGCGTTTGTCGTGGTGCATCGCGCGCCATGCATAATGCGGTGTGTCGTCTCGCCACGAGTAACCAAGCTCGATATCATCCGGTTTTTGGGATTTCCAAAAGTCGTCGGCTTTGTCTTTTTCCTCGAACGCCTGCCACGCTGCCAGCAGATGATCACTGCCGCGCATGTCCTGCCACAGCGCCGCGCCGCGTTCGGGTTTTTCGCCAAAGCGCCGGTCGATCACATCCTTGATGCGCGGCAGGTCGAGCGGTTTCAGGCGCACTTTGCCCACGTCCGGCAGCTCTTTCAGCTCTTCCTGGTAATCGCGCACGCGGCAGCTCACGATCCAGGGCTGCTTGTGGCGCAGATAGCCGCGCACTTCCGCGATCAGGTCGCGCCCGTTGGCGTGGCGTTGCATCTCGTTCAGCGCGTCGCACAGCAGCACCAACCGGCCCTGTTCCAGCAGGCGCGCATACTCATCCTGTAAGTTGAACAGCCGTTGTCGCACAAACTGGTCGAAGGGTACAGCCCCTGTGTAGCTGCGCAAGGGAACAAACACCGGCAGCGGCGCGCCGGGATCGGCTTTCGCCTCGTTCGCCAGGTCAATCGCCAATTGCAGCAGCGTCGTGGTCTTGCCAGAACCGGGGTCGCCCAGCAGGATCACGCGCCCCATTTCGCGCAGGGGTTGGCGCGCGTCCGGCAGTGGTTCACCGGGCTGGTCGAACTGCTCGCCCCGCACCTGTTCCATATCCACCACGCGCTCGAAGACAAGCTCTTCTTCATCCGGGAAGAAATCCCAGTCAGGCGGCTGGTGGGTCACCGGTTGTTGTGCAGGACGTTCGCGCGTTGCGCTCAGGTTGACGTAGCGTGTGGTTTTCAGGTCGGCATCGACTCGGCCCAGTAGAAAATTGAGATAGCGTTTCTCAGCCGTATGCTTCTCTGTCTCTGATAGCGGCGCGTGCTCCAACTCGCACGTTTTTAACGCCGCCACCAAACGCGCCAGACCGTTCTCATAAGTTTGGTCATCAAAGCGGATCGCCTGCGCTGTGACGACAATCAGCCGCAGGTTTTGTGAAGGGCGATAATCTACCGGTAGAACAGGGATAACCGGTACGCCAATCTGATCTGCATAATAACATTCGCGAGCAACCCAACGGGATTCGTCAGAATGGGGCGTTACAACCAGTGCAACTGCAAAGGCGTCTTCTAATGCGTCAGCAAGCTGGTTGTGCCAATCAGGGCTGCCCGGCGGAATATTGGACGTATCGCGCCAGGTGACGATCCCGCGCGCGTTGAGGTCGCGTTCGAGCTTCTCGACGAATTCCGTATCTTTGCGGCTGTAGGAGATAAAGACGTGTTGGGTCATGATCACTCTGTCCTGTGGGGGCATACGCGCGTCACATGGGGATAGTATACGCGGTTACGGTGCGGGGTCCAAGTGCGCGCGGCAGCACGACCGCCGCCGGTTCAGGGCTTCTGCAATCGCCCCCTCAACCGCTTGCTCGGCCTGACCACCACCCGGTGAATCACCCGGCGCGGCTCGCCGGTGCTCAGCATGCCGCGCCGCTCGCCCCG
>CAZMNL010000865.1:0-1750 GCA_964567525.1 uncultured Anaerolineaceae bacterium | reverse complement strand
GGCGGCGGATATCGTCGAAACGCGCGACGACTTCCGCCCCGCCGTAAGCGTTGATCCGGTAGACGACCGCCAGCCGCGCCAGGTCGCCGTTACCGTATTCGATGGGATGCAGCACGCCATGCACGAGACTCTGCGGCCCCAGGCCGATCATCGTCGCGATCAATGCGGCGGGCTGCACACCGCCGGTACGCATCGCCGCGCGCAGGAACCACATGGCATCATAGGCGGTCACGGCCAGCGGCCCCGGCACGGACGCATACGTTACGACGTAATCGCGCACAAAGATCGTGGCCGAATCGCCGGGCGCGGCATACGACCACGCGGTAAAGCCCAGCATCCCCTCGGCCAGCGTATCGGAGAGCACGCCCGCGCGCGCGGCTTCGTCAGCGTTACGGTAAGCGAAAACGCCGTTCCACCCACCCACGCGCAATATCTGCACCAGGGCGGCGGCATCACGCGGCGCGCCCCACATCACGACCGCTTCCGGGTCCATCAGCAGCAGTTCCTGTGCCTGGGATTCAAGCTGGCTGGAGTCGGTGGCCTGCACCCGGCCCAGGATGTTCCCGCCGATGTCTTGCAACGCGGTTTCGAAGTTCATCAGCGCTTCGGTGAACTCCAGCTCGGTTTGTACCACCGCCACATCGACCAGGTTCAGGTCTTCGACAATGTAGTTGGCGATGGCGTTGCCGTAGACGCGCTCCGGCGCGCGAATGCGGAAAATGTGGTTCTGCGTGTCCACGTCGGTCAGCGCGTCGCCGGTCGCGGCGGTCAGCACCGGCAGCCCGGTAGCGACCATCGCGGCGATAGTGTCCGGCGTGATCAGCGCGTTGGTGTCCGGGCCGAGCAGCGCGACCGCGTTCTGCTGCACCAGCGTATCCAGCGCGCCGGGCAGTGTCTCGACGCTCGGCAGGATGTCGAGCGCGACCAGTTCCAGGCGGTAGGTGCTGCCGTCCGGGGCGGTGATGCCGCCGAAGTCGTTGATCTGCTGGATGGCAAGCCGCGCGCCGTTGGCGGCCTCCGTGCCATCCACGCCGATATAGCCAACCACCAGCACATTAGCGGCCTGCGGGTTGGGCGCAGCCGTCGCCAGCGGGACGACCAGCGCCGCCAGCAGCAGCGCGATCAGCGCCGGGCCGATGAGATGCCAGCGCCGCATTTTTGCGCCGCGCGACAGGATCGTCGGGTATGCCATAAATCAGTCCTCCTGTAAAAATAGCGATAAGCTTTAAGCGATGAGCGAAAAGCCAACGGCGACCAGGTGCGGTCACACCGGGCGAGTCCGGTTCGTGCGAACCTGCGGTTCGTGCGAACCTGCGGTTCGTTAGCCGACGGTTCAAACGTGAGCGCGCACCGCGGGCTGCGTCATCAAAAAAACGTAATCCGTCTTTTCATTATAGTAGCCATCGCGTTTTTGCACACCACGCGGCAAGATCGGGGCGCACAGCGACGCAGAGAAAAAATGCTTGTTTTTCCCTGCGTCGCTGTATCTCTGTGGTGACGATCTTAGCTTTTCACGCTAAAACGACGATCTGCAACTCGCGCGGGCCGTGCGCGCCGAGCACGAGTTCCATCGCAATATCGGCGGTGCGGCTCGCACCGCTGACCAGCACCCAGTTACTCGCAGCGGTCAGCGCGGCGGGACCGTCCGCCAGCAGCGCCGCGCCCCAGGCTTCCATCGTGGGCACGATCTGCGCCGCGCGGATCACAGCGATGTGGCGATCCGGCAGCAGCGAGATCGCGCGCGCCTGGC
>CAZMNL010000864.1:0-1750 GCA_964567525.1 uncultured Anaerolineaceae bacterium | reverse complement strand
CCGGTGCGCAAGCTGTGATCAGACACGTTTCTGTAACGTTTTCTGAAAAGCTATATCAGTGGTCAGTTTGACAGGCGAACGTGATGCCCTGATTCAACTGACCACTGACAACTGATCACTGAAAACTTGAGGCGTGTACCGCTGCGGCTGACGCTCACCGCATGACCTCGCGCCACACACGATCCAGCGTTTGCAGCGTCACGAGATTACGCATCGGGTAGCCGCGCTGCAAGTTCTCCGGCGTCAGGTCGCCGGAGTGCGTCACCGGCAGGCTGAGATGCCGCCCGTCCGCGTTGAGGCCGTGATTCGGCAGGCTATCCAGCGCGCGCCAGAGGTTCATCAGCGGCACGTCGTAATCACGCGCGACGGCGACCACGATCTGGTTATAGCGGATCGACTGGTCCCAGCGTTCCAGGTTGCCGGGAAAGGTGCTGACCACCGGCACGATGCCCGCCTGGATCGTCTCGTGAACGATGCGGCGCAGGTTGCGGTCGAAGTCTTCCGGCGCGGTGAACAGCAAGTCCTGCGCGCCGAACATGATGATCGCCACGCCGGGATTATGCACGCGATACTCGCAGCGCAGCGGCGTTTCGCCCGGCAGACACGCGCCGGGGTTGGCGAACAGCGGGTCGAGCACGGCGCTCGTCACCAGTCCATCATACGCGGCGAGGCTGTCCACCGCCAGTGAGGAATCGAAGTGATCGATCATCGGCTGCAAGTAAGTATACGTGCCCAGCGTGTAGCGATCCAGCCCGAAGGGACTGAGGAAATGCTGGTTATCTGAGATGCAGTCGCCGATCTTGGAGACGCTGTGCGGGTCTTTGCTCTGCTGCTGGCTGCGCTCGAAGATCGCGCGGGCCTGCCCCATGCCGGTCGGGATGATCGGGTAGTCGTCCAGGTTGATCGTCGCGTAAATGCGGGCCAGGTCGGTAGGCGCTTCCGGCGGGACAAACATCTGCTCGTTGCTGACCAGCAGCCCGGCGATGGGGTCGCGGCTGTCCAGCGCGAGAAAGCGGCTGTCCATCCAGCCGCGCACGCTGCCATCGCTGTTATGCCCCAGCACCCAGGCAGCATCGGCGCTGCGCCCCTCAAGCTGGACTTTCGCCTGCGGGATCAGCACGCCGGTGATCGTGCTGGTGCGGTCCGGCTCGCTGTAGACGGTGACGGCGTACTGGGTGAGCGTCTGCGCGCCGCGCTGGGCGGCATCCTGCGCGCCCGCCGGGGGCGTTCGCGCGGGCAGGATCGCGGCGAACAAGCCCATGAATACGATGATCAACCCCCTTACAGGGTATGCGATGATGTCGGCCATGCGATGGACTCCTGAAACACAACAATAACAATGCGATCCCGCAAACCGGCGCGTTGCGAAATCCGAACGTATCCCATACCCTGACGGTTGTCGCTTTACGTGATAATCCGCTATCATAGGTCAGGCTCAATGGTGGTTATACTATGGGTATAACACAACACCGGGTCGGATGGTCGTTTGCAGTACCGACTCTACCACGAAGCTTCCCGGGTTCGGTCATCGTTATGCCGCCTGTTGCTTCGGTCATGCCAAACCCACTGCAAAGATTAATACCATTTTTTTGAAAAAAGCTAAATACTTTTGCGTCGAGATAACCTGCGGCAGACAATCCCCATTTTAATCTTTTGCCGGTTATTTCAATTATTGATTTTTGTATTTCATAGCCTTCATGTTTATCGAGAATGTTTTCCATGCACTTCTCGTATAATTGCTTCCATCTGA
>CAZMNL010000863.1:0-1752 GCA_964567525.1 uncultured Anaerolineaceae bacterium | reverse complement strand
ACGGAGGCCCAGTGGGAGAAGGCGGCCCGGGGATCGCGGGAATCGCGGTCGAGCAGGTCACGTATTCCTGCCCACCCACCACCGCGCGCGGCGAGTCGCTGTCGCAGGTCTCGAACGCCGTCACGCCGACGGTGATCAGCGGGCGCTCTGGCTGGTAGCACTGGGTCAACCACCCTGGCGCGAAGCGTTTGTTAAGCGTGCGCGCTGCCAGCGCCTGATCATCCGTCTCCGGGTACTGCTCGAACATGTCGTCGGCGCTGCCGGTCTCCTCAATGGTGGACGCGCGCTTTTCGGCGTACCAGTCCTGCGTGCGCGCCGGGTGTGCGTGCCAGGGCAGGAACACCGCGCGCCACTCGTTGAGACCCAGTTTGGCCGCCTTGTAGATCGCCTTAAACCGCGAGTTGGGCTGCGCCTTGTCCGCGCGGCTGAGCAGGATCATCTGGCCGCCGTCGCCGACCGCCGGCTCGACCGCGCGCATCAGGCGGGACTGGTCCGGCACGAGGTCGAATTCGTCGGCAATCGCCAGCGTGCCCGCGTAGCTGTCGCCCGCGTTGGTCGGGAAGGCGCGCGCGCGGCTGCCGTTGCTCAGTTCCCAGGTGTGGGCGTTGTCGGCCAGCACGTCGCGCGCCTGCATCCACTCCGGCAGGCGGGCATACATGCCCTTGAGCCGGAAGTCGAGCAGTTCGACGGCTTCATCGTCGCGGCGCGAGAAGAGCAGCACGGTCTGGATCGGGTGAAAGAGCATCTTCCACAGCGCATAGCCCAGCGCCAGCCAGGTCAGCCCGATCTGGCGCGCTTTCAGGACGACGACGCGCGCGTGATCCTGGAAGATGCGCAGTGTCTGCGCCTGTGCGCGCCACAGTCCGAACGGCACCCAGGCCTCGGCCACCTTGTCGTAGATGTACGTGTAGCGGTGTACGAAGTACAGCGCGCTGGCCGCGCACGTCTCCCACTCCAACTGCTGGGCAGCCGGGGAGAGTACGGGGCTAATTGTCGGGGGTGCTGTTGCCGTCAACGCGTGCATTACTCGACCCTCTGGCAAATCAGGCAGTCGCGCGCGGCGTCATACGCCAGCACGCGCAGCGTGAACGACCCGGCGCGCAGCAGTCGCGTGTCGGGCAGCGCCTGAATGTCCCGGCAGACTTCGGTCTGCTGCTGCCAGTAGGCGTCCGACAGCGTCACCGGCACGATGGGGCCGCCCTGCCATGCCAGGCGGCAGCCGTCAGGCGTCGGGTGGATGATGATGTGTCCGTTCGTTTCCATCGTCGTCACGCAGTAAATCCTCTTCGAACTGCCGTGCGCGCGCTTCCGCTTCGCGGCGCATCTGCGCGTACTCGTCCGCCGTCATCGCGACGGTTTCAATCGGGCCACCGCCGGGGCCGCTGTGCTCGTGTTTCTGCGGTGGGGCGATCTCGGTGGCCTGGTGCTGCAAATCGCTGGCCAGCTTGAGCGTCTTGAGCAGGAAGGCGCCGTCCAGTTCGACGGTCGTCACAATCTGGTCGGGTGCGCCGTTTTTGCCCGCGACCAGCCGCCGCGTGGTCTTGAGAAACTGCGGCGTGTGCGCCAGTATCTCGGCGGCGAGGTCGCGCAATTCTTCACCTGCCGTCCAGTCCTGCTCGCGCAGCGCGCGGTGGCGCTGCTGCCACTTCAGACGGTCCAGTTCCGCCTGGTAATCGTCCCAGGCGGCGGCGCGCTGCTCCCACGTCGCCGCGCCCTCGATGGGTTTTCCGGCGTTGTCCTGCGCCCTTGACC
>CAZMNL010000862.1:0-1753 GCA_964567525.1 uncultured Anaerolineaceae bacterium | reverse complement strand
GAGAACACTCATCTTGCTTCGGGAACTTTCGAAAACGCGGACTCATTTTTGCACGGCTGCATAGTCTGAAACCCGCTAAAGGGGTTGAATACGCAGATCGGAGCTAGTGGGCTTACCCGTTTTGCACGGTGTGCGGCAGCATGACTACCCTACACATCCAGCGCCGTTTACGGTGCTTTGTGTATTTAGCCTGCTGCTTTGAGCGGCAGGCGCAGGGCTTCGTTTGCTGAAAACTGACCACTGACAACTCGCTCACGGCAGCCAGATGAAGTACAGGATCATGACCTCGTCCTGGAACGCGAACGGTGCGTCCGGCGTATCAACCTTCGCGGTATCAAACAACGTGGTGACATCCCCTGCCGAATCCAGCGGCGCGACCAGCACCCGGCTGCGCTGCGTGTCGTAGTCGTTTTCGTTCCAGGCGATGCGCGCCTGGTCCGGGCTGAGCGCATAGGACGCGGTCCACAGCACCTTGTCGGCGGCGTCAGCCACGTAGCGCGGCTCGGCACTGACCAGTTTCACCGGGTCCTTGCCCACTTCCCCGGCGTAAAAACCAGAGTCCAGCGCGGTACAGACCGGGTCCGCCGTCGTGCGGAATACGATCCGCCCGTCGTCGAGCCACGTCGGGCGGTCCATGAACAGCCCGTCGATCTCGAACGCCACCTCGATCTTGTAGCCGAGCGTGCGCAGCGCCAGCGGCAGCCACTCCGGCCCCGCCAACCCCAGCGGCCCGGTATGGCACGCGCCGCTGTAGCGCGACTCGTCCCAGCTTTTCATGGCGAACACCTGCCGCTGACCGTCCGGCGCGCGCAGCGGGGACCAGGGCTGTACAATCGCGGTATCGGGCGGCAGCATCGTGATCTTGCCGGTGGGCGGGTGATAGCGGTAATAGATCGTTTCCAGCCCGCCGCGCGGCCCGACTCCCAGCGAGATCGAAACCGGGTCGCCGCCGTCCGCCAGCCAGCCGACATCCAGCTCCAGCCCGGTAGGGACCTCGACCATCAGCGCGGCCTCGGTCGTGCCGTCCGCGCGCGTGTAGTACGCGGAAAAATGCGCGGGCGTCTGCACCACGTAGGCCAGCGCGCGGCTGTCTGGCGACCACTGCGCATAGACCAGCCGCCCGTTAGGGGGAAGCGTGCCGGCGATGATCGCGCGCCGCGCCGCCACATCCAGGACCATCACGGTATGCTGCGTGCCATAGAGCACGCGCCCGCCATCGGGGCTGGGCAGCAGCGGCCAGAGCGTCACCTGCCGGTCGATTTCCAGCGGCGGGGCGCTGCCATTCAGCGGCCAGATCACCAACCGCTGCGCCTTCAAACCCTGGATCATCACCAGTGATTCGCTGTGTGGGGCCTGGGCATACGCCGCGTCGGTGGTGCGGGTCTCTGAACCCGCGTCACTGCTGTGACCGGGCAGCAGTTCGGTATGCGGGCGCGCGTCATCACCGCCCCGGCTGGCGAGCAGGATCGCCGCGCCCAGCAGCAGTAGGGTGATGATGACCAGCCGTATCCGTCCCCATATGCGCACGATGACCCCTTTCACCTACACATCCCACCCGGAATCAAAACACCCCGCTCACCCTAGCCGGGGTTTGTACTGCCAGGAAATATGCGATCAAACCGCGATAACGCGCTCAGATGGTGCGACTAGTACACGTTGGCGGAAATAAGGCGACGGTTTTTGTAGGGGCGACTTTCTAAAGTCGCCCTGGGCGGGTTTCCAAACCCGCCCCTACAACCGGTGTAGGACTTCT
>CAZMNL010000861.1:0-1761 GCA_964567525.1 uncultured Anaerolineaceae bacterium | reverse complement strand
GCGGGGTTCCCACCCGGCTTGGGCGGCGGGACCGGACGCGCCAAGTGCACGGGCGCCACGGGAGCCGCTTCCTCCTCCTGCGCCTTGTCCCACAAGCGATACGCCGTTGCGGTGGCTATCATCAGCATCACGAAGGTCGTATGCGCGCGCACCCCGGCTTCGGTCTTCTCCGGAAACCAGCGCAGCAAGGTCCAGAACTGCTTGGCGTTGCGAAACAGGCCATTCTCGATCCAACTGCGGTCGTCGTAGGCGTCGACCAAGATCCAGGGTTCGTCCACCGGACCGTTGGTCAGGAGCACCCACGGACCCGTCTGGGGATCGGGGAGCTCGTTCTTCCACTCCTTGATCACCACGGCATTGAGGCTCGGACGCTCCGCAAAGGCCAGCCGCCCTACCTCTTCCCGAGGCGGGCGGTAGGCGTCCCAGGTACGGATCCCGGTGACGGGGGTGATGACCGTGCGCACGTTCTCGACGACAGCATCGCGACCGTGGCCATGACGCACCTGGACCACGCGTTCCAGGGGCTGCCCTTCGGTGCTCAGCGCCAAGGCGGTCTGGCGGGAATCCATGTTTGCCTTGGCCATCAGGTACCAGATAATGCCTTGCTGCTCCAGCTTGTGGAGGGTGGGGCCATCGATGTAGGCCCGATCCAGCGCCAGCGTGCGGATGCGGCTGTGCGGACTGAGGTTCTGTTGCGCCTGTGCCAGTAAGTCCAACAAGTGGGGCGCTTCATGTTCTTGGATCTGCACGATCTTGATGGCCAGGGGAATGAGGGTGGTCAAGTCGATCAAGGCGATCAGTCGCCACCCAAACACCCACTTCACTACCTCGATCTGACTGCCGTCACGCCGTCGCTTGTAGTGCGTCTCCGCCATCCGACCACAGCCCTGGTAACGGGGTGACGTAACAATCTTGGTCCCGTCTCCCGCCGCCATAATCAGCTCGGGAAAGACCTGGGCCGCGGCCAGCAGCCGGATGGTACCGTTGAATAGCTCCGCCAACGCCTCGGCGCTCGCCTTGCAGATGGTGCTGGCTAACGTCTGGGGATCCATCAGCACGTAGGGACGTTTGCCTGTGCGCTGCCGCTCTCCCCGATGGGTCATCCCGTGCTCCACCAGGTGCGCGTTGAAGCCAACCAGCGCCATCACCGCCACGTCACTGAACAGCAATGCCGGGAGGGCGTTCGTCGAGGCAATACCGAAGAGCACGCGCGTGCCGTAAAGCAGCACGAAGTAGATGGCGGGGATGAAGACGCGGTAGACTCTGTCAATGGTGAAGGTTTTCCAGTGGTCCAAGATGTGCAGTTCGCGCAAAAACTGGAAGAAGCCGTCGAGCAGTCCGGCTTCGTCCAAGGTGTGCACCGCGTCTACTGGTTCGCCCTGGTAGATCGCTTGGGCTACCTGGGTGTCACTGCGTTCCGCGAACCGCCAGTCCAGGTTCTCGGCTAGGTTGTTGCGGATGTCCGCTGCTGTCTGTGCGTGCTTGCTCATGGCTCTCCTTATGCTCGCAGGATACCTGCGTTATACCATGAGTCTGCCGGTTGCGATTCGAATGTTAATGTTCAGAGTGACTGCGATAGTGCAAAGAACTATACCGTATCTTTAGATTACGATTCGAGTGACGCTAAAGGCTCAACTTGGTCGGCGATTGCGGCGAAAGCGGATAGGTTCAATTATGACTACAAATTCCTGGTCTACTTTCTGGAATTGAAAAATTCTAACAATGGTTGGCAGATACCTGGAACACCATATGAGCCTGTAC
>CAZMNL010000860.1:1001-1764 GCA_964567525.1 uncultured Anaerolineaceae bacterium | reverse complement strand
TTCTCACCCTTCTTGATCTTCTGCGTGCCGACTTCGGACACCCGATAATCGGCGACCGCGGCGGTGGCGATGGCGACATCCACCGGCAGGGCTGACTCACTGGCGGCCAGCATCTCCCGCGCACTCTCCACTGGCACGGCGCTCACGCCATGGGGGATCGGCGCCTGCACGGGGCCGTGGACCAAGGTCGTGGCGGCCCCAGCACAGGCCAGGGCGCCGGCGATGCGCTCGCGGATCATGGTGATGCGGGGATTGTCTTCAGTCATGGCAAGACTCTCTTGAAGGGTTTGACGGTGACGGTGTCATAGACCCCCGCCGCGAAGTAGGGGTCGGCGTCGGCCCCGTGCAGCAGCATCGGGACCGCGCGTTCAGCGGGCGTGACCGGCAGCGCGTGTTCCTCGGCATAAGCCAGCAGGCGCGCGTCGTCCCAGTTCTTGGCCGCGTCGTGAATCCAGCCCGCCAGCCGCACGCGCGGGATTTCGTGCGGGGCGTGTTTTTCGGCGAGCCGCGCCGCCGTCTCGACCACGCCGCGCACATGCGGCACACGTCCGGGATCGAGTTGGGACTCGGCCCACGCGCCGATCTGCGCTTCGAGCGCCGGGGTATAGTCGTTGAGATGGGTCATGAGTTCACCCCCAATACGCGCAGCACGCCGGGCGTGATGCCGGTTAAGTCGGCGGAGCCATCAGCGAGCGTGTCACGCGCGAAGAGGTCGCGCGCCGCGCCGGTGATCACGGTCGGAACGTCGTTCTGGGTATGCTTG
>CAZMNL010000860.1:0-991 GCA_964567525.1 uncultured Anaerolineaceae bacterium | reverse complement strand
GTGATCACGACCAGGCCGTTTTCGTCGTCCCAGACCGCCAGCAAACCCGCCATCACGCCATCGAACAGTTCCAGCAGTTGCACGCCGCGCTCGAACGGGCCGCGATGCCCGATCACGTCTGATACCCAGTGCGAGAAGAACGTAAAATCGCGCTGCATGGCGAGCGCGGCGAGCTTCGCGCCCGCTTCGGCGGGCGTATACACCGGCGTGTCCGTGTAGCCAAGTTCCGCGCGCCAGCCTTCGCCGGTCCAGTCGGGACTCATCGCACGGCCCGCGTAAATGTCGTCTTCGGTGAACAGCGGCAGGCCCGCCGCCAGCACGGACTGCTGAATCGACGAGGGCAGGCGTTTACCGCTCGCCAGCGCCGCGAAGAAGCCCGGCGGGTAGGCGTTGATCAGCGCCGCCGACTTGCCCGCCGCTACCAGCCGCTTGAACAGGTTGTCGGCGTCGAGAATCGCGCGTATGGGGCGGTTGGGGCGCGGGCCGTAGTGCTCGCCGATCTCGGCGGGGATGTTGCGCCCGGTGAGGATCGCGGCCTGCCCGGTGGCGCTCTGCGGGCGACCCGGCACGCCCAGGCGCGGATCGGTGGGGATGAACAGCGCGCGCCCAGTATCCATGCGCGGAGTCGTGCGCAGCCAGCGCTGCCCGCCCGCCAGCGCGTGCAGCGTGGGCGTCACGGCGGCGGCGAAGGGGTTGATCGCCGGGTCGTCGTCGCCCAGGCCGATACCGTCCAGGAAGATCAGTAAGACGCGCATCAGGGGCGATCTCCGGTGGGGAAAGAATTTTTCACCGTAGAGGGCGCAGAGAACGCAGAGGAAGAAAAGAAGGAAGAGAAAATACTCCAGGGACTCTGGGGTGCGGCGGAATGCCGGACGGGTGCGTAAGGGCAGGGCCGTTTACGGTCCTTGCGAGTTTTAGCCGGGGTCTTGCAGGCCCCGGCGGGGGTCGGTGAGCACATGCGGTTATTCCTTCGCAGTCCGGCGGAGGGTGT
>CAZMNL010000859.1:0-1769 GCA_964567525.1 uncultured Anaerolineaceae bacterium | reverse complement strand
GTCAAGCCGAAGACCGTCCGCACCGCCCAACTTGCCATCTCGCCCCACCAGATTTCGGCCATTGCGCCGCGTCTGGGCCGCGAGTCGCGGCGTGCCAACGTGCTCGAAGTGCTGCTGGCGGCGCGCCACCAGCACATGAGCCAGAGCGATCTACAGGTCGCAGTCGGGTGTTCAGACTCCCCGATCAAGACGCTGGAAAAAGCCGGGGCCGTGACGCTGGGGACCAAAATCGAGGGGATCGAACTGGCGCTGCCCGCCGCCGAAATACGCGCGCGCGTGGACGCCGGTGATTTTGAGCGCGCCCCGGCACAACTGGAAGCCCTGGAAACCCTGCTTGACGCCGGTCGCCCCCTGCCGCCCGCTGCCATCAAATACGGCATCCGGCGCGCCCTGGAAGACAAAGGGATGATCCGGCGCTGGGAGGAACCCGCCAGCGTAGAACTCGCGCTCTCCCCGGCAGAAACCAAACAGCAGATCATCGACCTGCGTGGCGGCGAACCCTACCTGGCGATTCTCAACCTGCTGGCAGAAGCTCACGAACCGGTGGACATCAACACGATCTACAGCGAAACCAGCACATCGTTAAACCACCTGCAAAGGCTCGCGGATGACGGCCTGATCGCGCTCAGCGAGACGGAAACGTGGCGCGATCCGCTGGCCGACCGTGAATTTGTGCCGACCGTCTCGCCGCCGCTGACATCCGGCCAGCAAGCCGCCTGGGACGAAATCCGGCAGCACATGGATACCGTCCACTGGCGCGCCACATCTTCCACGCCGAATAGTTCCGGGGTGTTTGTGCTGCACGGCGTCACCGGTTCCGGCAAGACTGAAGTCTACCTGCACGCGGTCGAGCGCGCGTGCGCGCAGGGACGGCAAGCGATTGTGCTCGTGCCGGAGATCGCGCTCACGCCGCAAACCGTGCGGCGCTTCGCGGCGCGTTTTCCGGGCCGGACCGCCGTGATCCACAGCCAGCTCACGCCCGGCGAGCGTTACGACACGTGGCGGCGCATCCGTGAGGGGCTGATCGACGTGGTGGTCGGTGCACGGTCGGCGTTATTCGCGCCGCTGCCGGATGTAGGACTGGTGATTCTGGACGAAGAACACGACGACAGCTACAAACAATCGCCGCCGATTCTGCCTCCCTACTATCACGCGCGGGATGTGGCGATTGCGCTGATGAACATCACACACGGCACGGTGCTGCTGGGCAGCGCCACACCGGACCTGACGACCTATTACCGTGCTGAACAGGGTCAGTATCGCCTGCTGCAACTGCCGGACCGCATCATCGCGCACCGCGAACGCATTGCCGAGCAGATTCGCCGCCTGAACGCACCCCAGGCGCGCTATCACCCGACCGACGCACCCGACGCAGTAAGCGCCGAACTGCCGCTGGTTCACGTGGTCGATATGCGGCGCGAACTGCGCGAAGGTAACCGCAGCATCTTCAGCCGTGCGCTGCAAACTGCGCTCAACGAAGTACTCTCGCGCGATGAACAGGCGATCCTGTTCCTGAACCGCCGGGGCACGGCCACGTTTGTGATGTGCCGGGACTGCGGCTATATTGCCATGTGCCCGCGCTGCAACACGCCCCTGACCTATCACGGGCCGCGCCACGCGCTGATCTGCCACTACTGCGGCTACACGCGCAAACACATCACGCAATGTCCCGACTGTGGCAGCGAACGTATCCGCCACTTTGGGCAGGGCACCGAGTTGATCGAATCCGCTGTGCAGCAGGAATTCCCGACCGCGCGCACCATCCGCTG
>CAZMNL010000858.1:0-1773 GCA_964567525.1 uncultured Anaerolineaceae bacterium | reverse complement strand
CCACGCACATATCGACCACGTCCAGAAGGTCGCTTTCCAGCAGCGACAGCACCACCTGCGCCCCCGGATCGCCAAAGCGCACGTTGATTTCGAGCGCCTGCGGCCCGTCGGGAGTCAGGATCACGCCCGCGTAGATCACGCCCCGCAGCGGCACGCCCTCGGACGCCAGCCCGCGCAGCACCGGGACGATGATATCGGACGCAATCCGCCCGCGCAGCGCCGGAGTCAGCGTCGGGGAAGGGGCAAACGCGCCCATTCCGCCGGTATTCGGTCCCTGGTTGCCGTCGCGCAGCCGCTTAAAATCGCGGACCGGTGGCATCATGGCGATGGTCTGCCCATCGGTGAACGCTTTGACCGAGATTTCCGGCCCGCTGAGCCGCCGTTCGAGCAGCACGGTATGCCCCGCCTTGCCGAGCGTATCGCGCAGCATCAGCGCGCGCAGAATGCCTTCGGCGTCGTCTTCGCCGCGCGGCAGAAACACGCCCTTACCCCGCGCCAACCCGTCGGCCTTGATCACGATCTCGTCCACCGGGTGCGTGATGACGTAATCCATCGCCGGTTCGAGCGCGTCAAAGGCCACGTAAGGCGGGGTCGGCACGCCGCAGCGTACCATCATCTCTTTGGCGTAACGCTTGGAGGTTTCGATCAGCGCCGCCTGCCGCCGGGGTCCGAAGACGCGCTGTCCCGCCGCCTCGAACTGGTCCACCAGCCCGCCCGCGAGCGGGTCTTCCGGCCCGACGACGGTCAGGTTTGCGCGCTCGGATTCGGCGTAATCCAGCAGGCTTACGATGTCGGTCGCGTCGATGTCAATGTTGGTGACCATCGGGATCGACTCCGTGCCGCCGTTGCCCGGTGCCACGCTGATGCGCGTGGCGCGCGGGGACTGGGCCAGTTTCCAGGCCAGCGCGTGCTCGCGGCCCCCACTGCCGATCACCAGAATGTGCGTCATGATGTGCGCTCCCTTGTGTGCGTGTGCCTTGATTAAACTGCACGCCGCTACCGCGCCGCTACTGCGCCTCGACGCTGATGCCGCCCGTGTTGGTGTGCAGTTCCAGCAGCGGCGGGTCCGCATCGCCGCGCCCGATGATCCCGCGCCAGGAAATTTCCGGGCCGCTGTCATAGCGCGATACGTCGCTGACCTGCATGAACTGGTCCTCGTCAACGCTCACATCACCCACGCCGGTACGCGCGTCCACCTCGACGTATACGCCGCGCGGCAGCCGGAACTCGATCCCGCCGGTGCTGACCTCGGCGCGGAAGGTTTCGCCGCTGGTGCTGCTCAACGCGCCGTCAAACACGATGCCACCCACCGAACAGGTCAGGTCCAGCGATTCGGCGCGCACGTCGCGTACCTCAATCGCGCCCAGGTTGTTGTTGATCGCCAGGTAGACGGACTCCGGCACGCGGATCGTGATATCGGCGTTATTGGCGACCGCGAAAAAGTTGTTTGAGTCGCGGCTGGTGCCCACGCTGACGCGGATATCGTTCGGCTCCGGCTGCTGGATGTCCACCTGGATATTGTGGAGTTCGCGTTGGGCGCGGTCATTGTTCCAGCCATAGGCGCGCAGCGTGTAGGTGATCTCGACCGTATCGCGGCTGCTCCCGCGCTGGACCGACACCGCCCCGACCGGGTTATCGACGGTCAGGCGTACCGGGTTGTCACCGTCCACGTCGAAGGTTTGCGGCGGCGCGTTGAACATGGCTTCGCTGTCGCTGGCAACTGCCGCAATCCCGCCCCCGACCGTCACGACCAGGCAGCAGGGCAGAATGCAG
>CAZMNL010000857.1:0-1775 GCA_964567525.1 uncultured Anaerolineaceae bacterium | reverse complement strand
GGCTGTAGCGCGCCAACGTGAACTGGTCCGGCGAAAGCAGGCTGGGGCTGTCCAGCGCGGCGCGCAGCAGCGGGCGCAGATCGGCGCGGTGCGTTTCTCGTTTGGTAGACATACGCTACAATCCTTAGGACTTACGCGGTTCGCGCAAGATGACATTGGCTCTGCGAGAAACAAATCCGGTTCTCGGTGTGGAGTCATCAGTCATCAGTTCTCAGTTTTCAGTTGAGCCAGGGCATCATGTTTGCCTGTCAAACGTGCCTTATAGCTCGCGCAAACGGCCAGGAGCAGATAGGTGAGCCAGCCACATTATCAGACCTGGGAATACTGCGAACTCCGGCAAGAGATCGCGCAGGGTGTGATGCACCGCCAGTATATCCTGTTTTACCGCGTGGGTGAAGCCAGCCACGAGATCAGCATCACCCACCGCGACAGCGCCATCGCGCAGTTAGGCATGGAGGGCTGGGAAATGGTCGGCACGGTCGGATCGTTCGATACCGGCAGCAGCGGGTTTCGCATCTTCTTCAAGCGGCCCGCGCGCGCTGCGGATGAGGAGACTTAGCGGGTTGAGGATGCGCACACCAGCACAGACTTCATGGGGTTTTCGCGGCGCGCTGATCCTGGCGCTGATCGCGTTCGCGCTGGGCCTGCTGGCGATCCTGCTGCCGGTGATGTCGCGCCCGGCGCGCGTGGGAGTCGCGTTAGGAGCGTGCGCGCTGGGCGGGGCGGGACTCACCTGGGGCGTGATCCGCGCGCAGCAGCGCCGCCAGTGGGACGCCACGCACGACGACCTGATCGAACTCATGGCCGAACGCATGCACGACGGGACCGTGATCGTCCGCGACGAGCAGGTCGTCTATGCCAACGCGAGCGTGACCGCCATCCTGGGGTACAACGCCGCACAGTTGACCGGCCAGCGCATCGCGCAGATCATCGCGCCAGGGCAGCGCGAAATCGTGACCGAACGCTACCGGCGGCGCGTGCGCGGCCTGCCCGAACCGACGCAGTACGAAACGATGTTGATGCACCGCGACGGTACGCCGATCCCGGTCGATCTGCGCATTGGCGAAATCAGCTACCGCAGCGCCCCCGCCATTCTCGTCATTATCCGCGACCTGACCGAACGCAAACGCGCAGAAGCGGCCCTGCTCGCCAGTGAAGCGCGCAGCGCCGCGATCATCGCCGCACTGCCGGACCTCGTTTTCCGCCTGAGCCGTGAGGGTGAATACCTGGAAATCCACGTACACGGGGAGTATAAGCAGTCCTTGCGCACGTTCGAGCAGCCGTCAGACTGGCTGATCGGCAGGCGCTTTCACGAGGTGCTGCCCACCCCCCAGGCGGACCTGATCCTGGCGGCGGTGCAGACTGCGCTGGACACCGGCAGCCTACAAATCCTCGAATACGATCTGCCCACTATCAGCGGCGCGCGCACCTTCGAGGCGCGTATCGTGGTCAGCGGGCCGGGCGAGGTCGTGTCGATTGTGCGCGACGTGACCGAGCGTAAGCGCGTCGAACAGGACCGCGAGCGCCTGATCAAAGACCTGGACGCCTTCTCCGCGACGGTGGCTCACGACCTCAAAACGCCGCTGACCTCGATCATGGGTTACACCGAACTGCTGACCGACGACTTCGACCACCTGAGCGCCGAGGACCGCCGCCAATTTCTCTGGATCGTCGGCCACGAAAGCCAGAAGATGGACCGCATCATCCACGAACTGCTGCTGTTCGCCAGCGTGCGCGAACAGCGCAACGTGCCGCGCCGCCCGCTGAACATGAAC
>CAZMNL010000856.1:0-1777 GCA_964567525.1 uncultured Anaerolineaceae bacterium | reverse complement strand
GCAGCGTATGCAGGCCGCTATCCGCCAGGCCAAGATCGACAAGGACACGCTCGGCGGCGTGATCGAGGTCTTCGCGCTGGGCCTGCCGCCGGGACTCGGCTCGCACGTGCATTATGACCGGCGTCTGACCGGGCGGCTGGCGGCGGCGGTGTGCAGCGTGCAGAGCATCAAGGGCATGGAGATCGGCAGCGCCTTTGAGAACACGCGCAAACGCGGCACGCAGGTTCACGACGAGATTCTGCGCCGCGAGGACGGCGCACTCTATCGCCGCACCAACCGCGCGGGCGGCCTGGAAGGCGGCATCACCACCGGGGAACCGTTGATCGTGCGCGCGGCGATGAAGCCGATCAGCACCACGCTAACGCCGCTCGGCACGGTGGACCTGGCAACCGGCGAACCCGGCGAAACGGTCTACGAGCGCAGCGATTTCTGCGCCACGCCGCGCGCAGTGGTCGTGATCGAGGCGATGGTGGCGCTGGTGCTGGCGGATGAACTGCTGCGCAAGCTCGGCGGCGACAGCATCGCGGAACAGCGCCCACGCTTCGAGACGCTGCGGCGCGGCCATATCGACGATCTGCCGGTGGATAATGCCCCCTGGCGCTTCGGGTTTCAGGAGTGGGAGTGATTCCCATGCAGGAGCACTGTAACATCGCGCTGGCGGGTTTTATGGGCACCGGCAAAAGCACGGTCGGGCGGTTGATCGCTGCGCGGCTCGGCTGGCGCTTGATCGACACCGACAGCACCATTGAAGCGGAAGCGGGATGCAGCATCGCGGAAATTTTCGCGCAGCAAGGCGAGGCCGCGTTTCGCGCGCTGGAAACGCGCGCCTGCGCGAGCGCGGTCGCGGGCTGCCACCGCGTGATCGCGCTGGGCGGCGGGGCGCTGCTCAACCCGGCGACCCGCGAACGTATCGCGGCACGCGGCCTGCTGATCTGCCTGGACGCTGACCTGGATACACTGATCGCGCGCGTGGGCGACGACCCGGCGCGCCCGCTGTTCAGCGACGACCGGGAGCAGCTCGCGGACCTGTTCAACGCGCGGGCGGCACACTACGCCAGCCTGCCGCACCACGTGGATACATCGCACACCGCGCCGGATGCGGTCGCGGAGGAGGTTCTGACACTATGGGCGCAGTATCGCCAGCCGTAACGCTGGCCGTTAAAGGGGCGGCGGAGAGCTACCCGGTCACGATTGCGCACGGCGCGCTGACCGGCGCACTGCCGGATTTTGTCGCGGCGCGTTCGTTCTCGCGCATTGCCGTGATCACCAATACCACACTCGCGCCGCTGTACGGTGAAGCGCTGGCCGCGCGTTTGCTGGGTGCGTTTCTGAGCGTGGTCGAAGACGGCGAGCAGTATAAAACGCTCGACAGCGCCCAGGCGCTCTATGCCGACCTGCTGGCGCACGGCCTGGATCGTGGCTCGCTGGTGATCGCGCTGGGCGGCGGCGTAGTCGGTGATCTCGCGGGGTTCGTCGCGGCGACCTTCATGCGCGGGATCGCGTTCATCCAGGCCCCGACAAGCCTGCTGGCGATGGTCGATGCCAGCGTCGGCGGCAAGGTTGGCGTAGACCTGCCGCAGGGGAAAAACCTCGTTGGCGCGTTCAAAGACCCGCTGGGCGTCTTCGCGGACGTGCGCGCGCTGGATACGCTGCCCGCTGTCGAGTTCCGCTGCGGCTTGGCGGAGATCATCAAGGCCGGGCTGGTGGGCGATCCGGACCTGTTCGCGCACATCCTGGCGCACGGGCCGCAGCCGGTGCAGGAAATTATCACGCGCGC
>CAZMNL010000855.1:0-1777 GCA_964567525.1 uncultured Anaerolineaceae bacterium | reverse complement strand
CCCCCGCCGCCCATGACGTGATCCGCCGCCGCCTGCAACCCCTGCTCGACTCCGGCATCGATCAACTGGTGCTCGGCTGCACGCATTTCCCGTTCCTCAAGGACGCGATCCGGGCCGTGACCGGCCCCGGCGTAACGCTCGTGGACCCCTCTCCGGCGGTCGCGGCGCAGGCCGGGCGCGTGCTGCGCGCGCGCGAGGCGCTGAACGGGACCGGCACGCCGGGGCGCGTGACTTACTTCACCAGCGGGGATGTGCGCGCGTTCCGTGCGGTCCTCGCGGCGTTGGCTGTCGTGCCGGTCGGTGAACGCGCCGACGTGCGCGCGCTCCACTGGGACGCGGCCCATACGACGCTCGCCGCGAAGTGAGGTACACTTATTTCACGTATCGCTTACCGCTATTTTTTAGGAGCACCTCAAAGAGATGAAAATGGGCGGGGATCGGCCTTCGCCCGACGGTCAAACCGTCGGGCTACAAACCTGCTGGACCGCAAAGCGGCCCGCTGATCGCACGTTTAGCCCCGTTTACGGGGTGGCCGACCTGTAGCCCGGTCCATTCAGGGCCGGGCCTAAAGCTAACGGCTCATCGCTAATCGCTATTTTTTAGGAGAATTCTCAAATGCAGCCTGATCGAATTTCACCGGCGGAACTGGATGATCTGCGTGTACTCGCAGACCGGGGGGAAGGCCGCATGGCCCCGCCCGATGCCTCGCTGCTGCGCCTGTTGGCGACAGCGGACCGCTCGCTGCTCGACAAGGTGCTGACCGAACACCGCTATGATGCGGGCGACGTGGTGTTCTGGGAAGGGGACGACGGCGACGCCCTGTTCCTGATCCGTTCCGGGCTGGTGCTGGTGCTCAAAGGCGATCTTGACGCGCCGACCGTGCTCGGCGTGCGCGGCCCCGGCGAGATCGTCGGCGAAATGGCGATGTTGGAGCGCCAGCCGCGCTCAGCCAGCAACATCGTGTTACAGGATGCGCGCCTGCTGCGCATTGACCGCGCCGGATTCCAGCAGTTGACCGGCGCATACCCCGAAATCGGCATGAACATCATGGCGATGCTCAGCGCACGGCTGCGTGTCGCGGACAATGTGCGTACCTCCGCGCTGGAAGGCGGGCGGCAGTTGGTGCAGCAGGTGACGCGCCTGCAAAGCGAAAAAGAGCACCTGCTCGAACTCCAGCGCGTGCGCAAGGAAACCAGCGACCTGGTCGTTCACGACCTGCGTAACCCGCTCGCCACGATCTACGGCGCGCTGCACATGCTGGAAGTCGTGCTGCCGGAAGACGTGATCGCCGATAACCGCGAAATTCTCGACCTGGCGCTGCACGCCAGCGAGCGTATGCAGCGGTTGGTCGATTCGCTGCTGGACGTTTCCAAGCTGGAAACCGGCGAGATGCTGCTCACCCTGGCCCCCGCGCATATCAAGCCGCTGCTGGAAGACGCCGCGCGCCGCCAATCGATCCCGGCGCAGACGCACAACATCACGATCCTCACGGACATTCCCGACGGCCTGCCGTCCGTGCTGCTCGACCGTGACGCCATCGAGCGCGTGCTGGCGAACCTGATCGACAATGCGCTGAAGTACACGCCCGGCGGTGAGGCGGTTATGCTGGCTGCCGGTCAGGATGGGCACAATCTCGTGATCAGCGTGACTGACGCCGGGCCGGGCATCCCGCCGGAGGAGCGCGAGCGTATCTTCGAGCGTTTCGCGCAGGTCAGCGGGTCGCAGGCGCGGCGGCGCGGGTTCGGGCTGGGCCTGACCTTCTGCCACCTGACCATCG
>CAZMNL010000854.1:0-1780 GCA_964567525.1 uncultured Anaerolineaceae bacterium | reverse complement strand
GGATTTCCGCATACAGATCAAAGTCAAACGGTTTGCCGTTCGCGTCGTGCAGCATCCACGTGCTGCGATAACGCCCGTGTTCCTCCGGCGCGATGAGCAGCACCGACATTTCGACTGTTTCGCCGGGTTTGACCTCACGGACGAGCGCCACCGCTTCGGGACCGTTCATGCGCTCGTGGGACACATGCCGCAGCTTATACGCCCGCGTCCAGGTGGTTGTGCCCGCGTTGCGTAGACGCCACGTTTTGAGGAACTTCTCGCCCGGCTGGATGATCGCGCCGTCGGGAATGGTCACATCGGAGACAAACGCCGCCTCGTTGACATCTTGCGCCTGCTCGACCTGGATTTCGGCATACAGTTCGTGCGGGATCAGTTCGCCCGCCGGGTTGCGCAACTGCCAGAAACTACGATGCAGGCCGGGCTTATCCGGCGCGGTCAGCTCAACGGACAGATTCACCGTCTGCGCTGGCTGAATGGGCACAACCGGCAGCGAAACCTGGTCCGGTGCGCCCATCTGCTCGCGCCCGGCAAAGACCAGTTTATAGCGCGCATCCCAGGTTTGCGTGCCAGTATTGCGCACGCGCCACGTCTTGACGAAACGCTGCCCCGGTTTGACTTTTGTGCCGTCCGGGATCGTGACATCGGCGACAAACGCCACCTCGTCGAACTGCGGCATCCCGTCGAATTTGAAGAACGGTTCGGGGTCGATCACGTCGTCCACGACATAGCCTTTCAACCCGCGCCCAATATGTTGCAGGGTCAGATGCAGGTGGATGCCAGTCGAAAAGCCGGTGGTCCCGGCGATGCCGATCTTCTGCCCGGCGAGTACGCTCTGCCCTTGCTTGACCGTAACCGCGGAAAGATGCCCGTACCACGTGACATACTTCTGCTCGCCCCACTGGTGGACGATCCGCACGTAGTTCCCGTAGCCCTTGTCGGTGAACGCCACCAGGTCCACTGTGCCACGCTGTGCTGCAAACACGGCCACCGGGTTCCCCTGGGAGTCAATCGCAGCAAGATCGAGGCCCTCATGAAGCTGTTTCTTCGTCGGCGCAAACGAATAATTGCGCGGCACGTTAAAACGATCGGTAACGGTAAATTTGCGGTCAATCGGTTTGACGAGAAAAAAGTCGGGTAAAGAGGTCATGCCCCTGCTCCTTGCTAGCCGCACACGCTCTAAACGTATCTCTAACATTCTAGTCATCCTGCATGGCAGTGCAAATCCGACATGGCACAAAAAACGAGAGGGTGCGTCACGCCCTCTCGTGATTGGTCGATCTATGTCGTTTGCAGCGCGGTGTATGCGTCAGCCCAGAAACCGGTCCATGTTGTTGATCAGGTGCGTGGCAAACTCACTGGTGGCGACCGTCTGTGCGCCGTCCATCTGCCGCGCGAAGTCGTAGGTTACGGTTTTCTGTTCAATCGTGGCAGTGTAAGCTTTTTCGACCAGCGCGGCGGCTTCCCACCAGCCGAGAAATTCCAGCATCATCACGCCGCTGAACATCAAAGAGCCGGGGTTGACCTTGTCCTGGTCAGTGTACTTGGGTGCGGTGCCGTGCGTGGCTTCGAACAGCATCACGTCGTCGCCAATATTCGCGCCGGGTGCGATACCCACGCCGCCCACCTGCGCCGCCAGCGCGTCGGAGAGATAATCGCCGTTCAGATTAGGCGCGATGATGATATCGAACTCCGTGGGGCGCAGCAGCATGTGCTGGAAAATGATATCCGCGATGCGGTCCTTGATCACGATCTTGCCTTCCGGCTGCTTGCCGTTGTACTT
>CAZMNL010000853.1:0-1782 GCA_964567525.1 uncultured Anaerolineaceae bacterium | reverse complement strand
GACATTTTCGCTCGTGGGCGAAGCCATTTTGAGTACAAATGTCAACACGGCCTAATCGCTAAAAACTAACGGCTAATGACTTAAGTATTGCTTTTTGCTTACGAGATCAGTTAAGATACCCGCCATGCTCAACGAAAGGAAACCCACGTGACCGGATCATTACGTATTGCGCCATCCATCCTGGCCGCAGACTTCACCCGCCTGGGCGAACAAATCGCGGCGGCGGAGGCGGGCGGCGCGGACCAGATTCACATTGATGTGATGGATGGCCGTTTCGCACCAAATATCACGATGGGGCCGCTGGTGGTCGAGGCCGCGCGGCGCGTGACCGCTCTGCCCCTCGACGTACATCTGATGATCATTGAGCCGGAAAGACACATCCAGGCCTTCGCCGATGCCGGGGCCAGTAACATCACCGTGCATGTGGAAACCTGTGATCACCTGCACCGCACCGTGCAGCAAATCCGGCAGGCCGGGGTTGAAGCATCCGTCGTGTTGAATCCACACACGCCTGCCGTCATGCTGAGTGAAATCCTGCCCCTGGTGGATATGGTGCTGGTGATGACGGTCAATCCGGGATTTGGGGGGCAGGCGTTCATCCCTGAAATGCTGCAAAAAATCCGCACCATTCGGGCCATGATCACGGCGCTGGGCCAGGAAATCGATATCCAGGTCGATGGCGGAGTCAGCGTGGAAACGACGCCCCAGATCGTAGCGCATGGCGCTAACGTATTAGTAGCTGGCACATCGATCTTTGGCGCGCCGCAGGGCATTCAGGCCGCCATACAGGATTTGCGCAATGCAGCCGCACAGCGCTAACTGCGGGCTGCCGCCCCACAAAAAAAGCCAGCATGACTGCTGGCTCTTTCTTGGCACTGTTGCTCGCTCAGTGTCATTTTTCCTTACGGGGTTTGGCGTCCTTACCCAGATTGCGAATGCACCGCGCGCACATGTACTTGCTCACCAGACGCCCACCCTCCATCACTTTCACGCGCTGGATGTTGGGCTTAAACTGGCGCTTGGTATGGCGCATCGAGTGGCTCACGTTATGTCCAAATTGGGGGGACTTGCCACAAACTTCACACTTTGCCATGAGAATGCCTCGCGAAGCTCTGTCCAATTCAGCGCACGCCATGCTACCATAGAGCGAAGCGTAATGCAAGGGTTGTATCCGATACAGGGTAAATCTGATGACCACAAATGAAACCCCGCGCGGGAAGATTGAAATCTCACCTAACGCTATTGCCACTCTGGTCAGCCATGCCGTGTTACAGACACCGGGCGTCGTGGGCATGGCAACCGCTAACCTGGCGTCGGATATCGCCGCCAGCCTGACACGCGATCCCAATCGCGGCATCACGATCCGGCAGGAAAACAGCCACATTGTGATCGATGTGTATGTTATCATCGAGTACGGCACGCGCATTGCATCTGTCGCCAACAGCCTGATCAATGGTGTGCGTTATACGGTCGAACAAAGTATTGGAGTCTCCGTAGGCCAGGTAAACGTACATGTGCAAGGCCTGCGCGTGAGCCACAACGAGTAAGGGCGCAGGATATCATGGCAGACCAACCATCCCACGACCAGACGACTTGTAACGGAGCCATGCTCAAACACCTGGCAGCAGCAGGGCGTGACTGGCTGGATAAACACCACGCAATCGTGAACCAGCTCAACGTCTTCCCCGTGCCGGACGGCGACACCGGCATCAACATGCTGATGACGATGCGTAACGCCGTCAAAGAAGCGGAAAAACACCCCGGCGACCACGCCGGGCAGGT
>CAZMNL010000852.1:0-1784 GCA_964567525.1 uncultured Anaerolineaceae bacterium | reverse complement strand
GCGCCCCTGGATGCCCTGGGCGCAGGTCGCCTCGACCGTCGAGGAAGACGAGGCGGTCTGCCGCCGCAAATACGCCGAGTGGATCACGCGCGAGGACCTGATGGTCACGATGTGGCGTAAGCGTGACGGCGCGTTCGTGGGCGGCAGTGGGATGCACCGCATCGACTGGTCGGTGCCGTGCGTCGAGATCGGCTACTGGTGCCGGACGAGCATGGTCGGGCACGGCTACATTACTGAGACGGTGCGCGCGATCACGGGTTTCGCGTTTGAGCACCTGCGCGCCAACCGCATCGAGATTCGCATCGACTCGCGCAACACGCGCAGTATCGCGGTCGCGGAGCGCGCGGAGTATGCGCTCGAAGCGCGCTTCGCCCATCACGACCGCGCGGTCGATGGCTCGCTGCGCGATACACTGATCTACGTGATATTCCCGCCGGGAACAGATTGAATCTTTCAACCACACCCAGAGGACACCATGCCCATCCAACTGAGTACTGACGACCAGATCGAAGCGCAGATCGCATCCCTGACCGGGGGCCGGATTCTCGACGTGGCGACCGGCAACGGCTGGCTGCTGGCGTGGCTGCTGGATACCATGCAGACCACAACCGAGGGCGTCGGCATCGACCTGCGCCCGCTGGATGCCGCCGCGCTGGACGAGGAAGGCGTCTTCAACCGCGAGAATGTCGAGTTCCTGCAAATGGACGCCGCCAGCATGGACTTCCCGGACGGCAGCTTCGACACGGTGGCGATCTCGAATGCGCTGCACCACATGCCGGACGTGGGCGCGGTGCTGGCGGAAATGCGCCGCGTGCTGAAGCCGGGCGGCCACCTGATCGTGTTGGAGATGTACCGCGATCAGCAGGACGGGCCGCAGATGACGCACATCCTCATGCATCACTGGTGGGCCAACATCGACTCGGCGCTGGGCATCATGCACCGCGAAACCTACACGCGCGCCGCCCTGGTGGACCTGATCGCGGGGCTGGGGCTGCAAAACGTGGCGCTGCTGGATGCATCCTTCGGCGCGGAGGCGAACCCGCACGATCCTGACCGGCGCGAAGTCCTGCTCAAGCGCATCACGCACTATCTCGACCGCGCCAAAGACCTGCCGGAGTATCCCGACTTCGAAGCACGCGCGAAAGACCTCAAGCTGCGCCTGCTGGATGACGGCTTCCGTTCGGCCAATACGCTGGTCGCAGTCGGGCAGAAGCCGGGGTAACGTTTGAGAAGCTGCCGCACACGACGACACCACGCCGAGATGAACGTGGGCAGCGCGGCGATCTGGCGGCGGGTGCGGGCGCGTGCTACACTACGCGCGACTGCGCCGGATCGATCCACGCATCCGGCACAAACGTAAAATTGTGGAGACTTTAACCGATAATGAGCAGACTCATTCACCACACCATCATTATGTTAATCGCCGCCGTGCTGGTGGCGGGCACGGGATGGACCGTCCCGGCGGCGGCGCAGGCTCCCGACGCGACCGTGATCCCTGATACGCTGAATATGCGTCACGGCCCCGGCACGGAATACGCCGTCGTCGCGCAGTTGGCGCGCGGAGACACGCTCACCCTGTTGGGCCGCAATGACGGCGGTAGCTGGGTGTATGCCAGCGGCGGCGGCGCAGGCTGGCTGGCAGCCGCCTATCTCGATATCCGCTCCGATCTCGACGTGCTCAACCTGCCGGTCAAGGCCTCGCGCGCCGACCTCGGCACGCCGATGCAGCCCGCCGAAGCGCCCGCGCAAGATGAAACGCGCCGACATCGCGACCTTCTTCGCGC
>CAZMNL010000851.1:0-1784 GCA_964567525.1 uncultured Anaerolineaceae bacterium | reverse complement strand
TTTGCACCCGATCTATACTTGAGCCTTCCAAAATGCAAAGTAGCCACACCCATTTTTTGTTAGAAAGAGTCAACCCTTCCACACCGGGTCCGCCCCTGTCGATTCTGCGCAAGTTGGTGTATGATGAACCGCTTGATGAGTGGTGTATATGCCATTGAGCGCGCCGCTGCGCCCGGCGACGCGAGGTTATGCAGTCAAGGAGCACACAATTGATGAAGCGCACATACGTGTTACGGATTGCCGTGCTTGTCGCGGCAGGGCTGGCGCTGCTGCTGGCCGCCTGTGGAACCGGGGAAACGGTCAAGAGCGCCTATACCGCCGCCGGAGATGGCACGCGGCCCGGCGACCTGACGAGAACCGGTACCTTCCGCCATGACGACGATCTGAACGTCGTGATCAGGCTCAACACGCACAGCCGCGAACTCGAAGTCAGCGCGGTGTTTAATGCGCCCGGTGACAGCACCTACGCGACCGATCCGCTCGCCGCCGATTCTGACGTTGGCGAAGTCGTGCTGGGGCTGGACTGGGAAGCGCAGAACGGCGAACCCTGGGCCGCCGGGGAATGGACGGTCGAGGTGGTGGTCGATGGCGACGTGGAAGAAACGCTGACCTTCACCGTGACTCCCCCACCCGCTGATGATGCCGCCGAAGGGTAGCCCGTATCATAATTGGTGCATCTGCCCAATTGTGCATTCTTGATAACGTGGTTGGCAAGCCAACACCACTATAATGAGATCAAGCAGCCGGTCACGCTCGTGTGGGGACCGGCTGCCCACTTCTCAAACCCATAAAAAATTCAGGACGAAACCTTTATGCAGGCACACACAACCGAAAATACCAATCTCTACCACGTGGCGCGGCAACAGTTCGACCGGGCCGCCGCTTACTTAGATTTACCGGAAAGCGTCATCACCGTTTTGCGAAACCCCAAGCGCGAGCTGCACGTCACGATCCCCGTCCGGCTGGACGACGGCACGCTGCGCACCTTCAACAGCTACCGGGTCCACCACAGCACCGTACTCGGCCCGTCACAGGGCGGGCTGCGTTATGCCCCGCAGTTGGACCTGGACGATCTGCGCGCGCTGGCGATGTGGGCCACCTGGAAAGCCGCCCTGGTGAATCTGCCCTACGGCGGCGCGCAGGGCGGCGTGATCTGCGATCCGGGCGCGCTCAGCGCGGCGGAGTTGGAACGTCTCACGCGGCGCTATGCCGGGGAGATCGCGCTGTACGTCAGCCCACACGACGATATCGCCGGGCCGAACATCGGCACCGACGAGCAGGTGATCGGCTGGCTGAAGGACACCACCCGCCTGATCGCCAGCGACCACTCGCACGCGATCCACATCCCGCCCCCCACCGACTCCGCCACCATGCAGGCGCGCACCCAGGCCGCCGGGCGCGGCGTGATCTTCAGCATGGAGGCGGCGCTGCACCGCCGGGGATTCTGCGATCCGGCGCGCGTGCGCGTGGCGATTCAAGGCTCCGGCAAGGTGGGCATGTGGGCGGCGCGGATTGCGCATACACGGGGCTACCGTGTGATCGCGCTCAGCGACCGCAGCGGCGGGATCACCGATCCCGGCGGGCTGGACGTGCCGGATGTGCTGGCCTTCGCCGCCGCCGAACCGGGCGCTCCGCTGACCGCCTACCCGCACGCGCGCGCGATCAGCAACGCGGCGCTGCTGGCGCTGGATACCGACGTGCTGGCCCCCTGCGCGCTGGAAAACCAGGTCACGTGCGCCAACGCGCCGGACGTGCGCGCGTGGCTGGTGGTCGAAGGCGCGGAC
>CAZMNL010000850.1:0-1786 GCA_964567525.1 uncultured Anaerolineaceae bacterium | reverse complement strand
AGGGCTACCGAAAACGCTATGGCGTCGATTTCCGGTGCGCATTCACCGAACTTGAGATGCTTGGCATCGAAATCGATCCGGCCCGAAAAGAACAAACCTTGCGAGATGTGGAACGACAGGCTGAAATCCGGCGGCAGAAGAAACTTGAACACGCAGCGGAACTGGAAAGCGCATTCGGATGGCCGCAGGATGATCACTTTGCCATGATCATCGGCTATACCGGTGGTGGCGCGCCCTACGGCGTCACATGGGAAGAATGGGAAAAAATCCAGGCCGAAAACGATTTCGAGCCGTAACCATCACTGTTGTATCCCGTGTTTTGAATACCACAGCCGATCCGGGTGATCGGCTGTGGTATTTCCTGAACCAGATCAAATCGGAATTTTACCTCTGAAACCGGTTCAAATTACACCCCCCGCCCCGTAATCCTACAGCCATTCGACCGCCCCGCCCTGCTATCCTGAGAGTGTCAGATCGCGGGGTGGCGCAGTCGCCGCAGGACCCCACACATCCAGGAGGAGAAGCGCGTCACAGAGCGCGGCTCCCGCCCCGCCCTGACACATCGTCTCATCCACATGTGGAGGGTTTTTTCCGTGTCCTTGTCTCAGACCATCGAAATGTGGTTCGCCGAAGCGCAAACCGTCGCCCAACTCGTCGCCCCGATGGCCGCCTTCCTCGGGCTGATCGGCCTCGGCATTATGTACATGGGGTCGTCCTGGCCCATCATCTCATCGTGGAAGCAGGACAACCCGCGCGCCGCCAACCAGGTCGTGGTCGGGCTGTTGTTCGTCATCGCCGCCTCGACCATCGCCAGCCTCATCTCGTTCAACTAGCCGCTTACCACCCGCCGCCGCAAGGGCAGTCGTACTGGCTGCTCTTGCGCTCCGGCAAAAGGACCTGCTATGGCCGCCGACATCAAATCGCACGTCTTGCGCCGCGACGAAAAGGGCTTCGCCGGGATTCCGTTCAAGCGCCTGCTGCTGAGCGGCGTCAGCGGCGGCATGACGCTCATTCTCGCGCGCTTCGTGGTGGGCAACTGGGCGTTTGTGCTGGCCGTGCTGTCTGCGCTGCTGGTCCTGACCCTGACCGGCTCACGCGGCGGACTGCCGCTCTGGCAGCGCCTGCTGTACCGTCTGCGCGGCAGCCTGATGCTCGCCGCCGAACGCAGACCAAAGAGCATCCCCGGTCGCCTGGGGATCGCGCTCGATATGCCGACCGGCCTGGTCGCGCTCGATGCCGACGCAGTCTTCGCGCCGCCGGAAAGCGAAACTGACACCGACATGACCGAATGGATCACCTTCGCCCGCGCCGATGAAGCTGACCACGACAGCGGGCTGGTGTTCATCGAAAAACCGTTGGAGGGTAGCCGCTAATGGCCGATTCCCACCTCCCCGCCCGCACCTTTCAGATCGAACCCTTCGATATCATGCTGCACGCCACCGAAGAAGGCGTGCAAGCCCTGCAAGCGCGTTTTGCCACCTGGCTGCGCACACTGCCCGGCCCGGCGCGCTTCTTCTGCTGGCAGACGCCCGCCAGCCTGGACGAGAAGATCGCCCAGGTCAGCCGTGCTGCCCGCGAAACGGACGACGCTCGCCGCGCGGCGCTGCTGATGGAGTACCGCCGCCACTATGAGCACCTGCAAGCCGAAGCCGACTACCAGCGCACGCTGTGCGGCATGGCGCTGTGGTCCGACGAAACCCCGCGCGCGCTGGCCGGGGGCATGATATCGACTTTCGATACGCCGGTTTCCGAAGCGCCCCTGCCGCCACTCTTCGACGGGCTCTAC
>CAZMNL010000849.1:0-1786 GCA_964567525.1 uncultured Anaerolineaceae bacterium | reverse complement strand
ACGCGATCCACTCGAAGTAAAACGCAGCCGCCGCGCCCACCGTTGCGCCGCTGGAGACGCCGATAATGCCCGGTTCGGCCAGCGGATTGCGGAACAGGGCCTGCATCGCCGCGCCGGAAACGGCCAGCGCCGCGCCAACCAGCGCCCCCACCAGCACGCGCGGCAAGCGCAAATCCCGCACAACGAGCAGATCACGCTGGGAATACGTCACGCCGGTATCAAACCCTAACGAATCGAGAATGATCGCGGCGGCGTCTTTGAACACGATCTGCACCGGACCGACTGCGCTGGCAACAACGATCACCCCGATCAGCAGCACGCCCAGACCCAACGACCACCCCATCAGGCGCTGGTAGATGGTGCTGTGCCGGGGTTGGTGGGCTGCCTGGGGCAGTGCCTTCGATGTCGTTTCCATGCTGACATCTCCAACAATTGCGAATCATTCTCAGTAGTAGCGAGATGATTATGCCAGTGACAGCGCGGTGATTGATAGTGACATGTGGCGTTCTGTTACCGTGATCTTCTGCATTTTAGTTGAGAATTATTCTCAATTAACACATGGGTTCCTCTTGATTAAACGTGAAACGGTGTGTTACGCTCGCCTTGTTGAGAATGATTCGCAGACTGACAAAAGGAGCAGCTATCTCATGACGACCGACCGGCCCTACATCGCCATCGCCATCGACGACGCCGGGCAGCTTTGGGACGATCACTTCGGAGAAGCACCGTATTTCGCCATCTATGATCGCGGTGGAATCCTGATCGAAACGCGCTCCAATCCCTACAGCCCCACGCACGGCACCGAACAGAAGAAGCACGGCGATCCACAGCAGATCATCGACCTGCTGCCGGAGTGCGGCGTCTTCATCGCGGCCAGCATGGGATTACCGCAGGTGGTCCAGAGTCGGGGCATCGAGGCCGTGCTCACAACCGAAGAAACGCCGCTGGCTGCGCTCCAGGCGTACCAGGCCGGGCAGGAGTAAAAGCTTGATGGTGAACGCACCATGACTCTGGACAAACGCTTACTCCCGCTGGCCCGCAGCGCGCGCCACTGGATCGCGCTGGCAGTGTTGCTGGGCTGGCTGATCGTGGGCCTCAATGTCTTGCAGATCGCGCTGATCGGCAGGGGCATCGACCGCGCGTATGAAGATGGCGCACGGCTGGCGCTGCTGGGCGGGCTGCTGCTTGCGTTCGCGGCGGTGATCGTGGTGCGGGCGATGTTCAACTGGCTGGCATCGCTGGCCGCGCACCATGCCGCCGCGCGCATCAAAATCGCGCTGCGCGACCGGCTTTACACGCACCTACTCAAGTTGGGGCCGTTTATTGGCGAGAAGGAACGCTCCGGCGCGCTGGTGAATACGGCAGGGTCCGGCGTCGAAGACCTGGAAGTGTACTTCGGGCTGTACCTGCCACAGCTTGTGCTCGGCCAGACAATTCCGCTGCTGCTGATCGTCTACGTTACCACCATCGATCCACTGATCGCGCTGGCGCTGCTGATCACGCTCCCGCTCGTGCCGCTGTCGATGAGGCTGATTCAGCGCCGCCTGCGCGCGGTGAGCGGGCGCTACTGGCGGACCGCCAACCGGCTGAGCGCGCAGTTTCTCGACAGCCTGCAAGGACTGACCACGCTCAAGATGTTCAACCGCAGCCACGCACAGGGTGACGCCATCCACGTCGAAAGCGAGGTGCTGCGCCGCGACACGATGCGTCTGCTGGCGGTCAACCAGTCCTCGCTGTTTTTCATCCACTGGGTCGCGGCGTTGGGCACGACCGTTGTCACCTGCGG
>CAZMNL010000848.1:0-1787 GCA_964567525.1 uncultured Anaerolineaceae bacterium | reverse complement strand
CAGCTTACAGCTTACAGCTTACAGCTTACAGCTTACAGCTTACAGCTTACAGCTAACCGCTGCTCTTCTACAGCCCGTAGATATCCGTGTACTTGGCCTTCAGGTACTTCAGGAACGGCCCGACCTGCATCGGCTCGCCCGTGATGCGCTCGGTCAGTTCGGCGGGCCAGTACTTGCGCCCGTGCTGGTGGATATTCTCGCGCAGCCATTCCAGCAGCGAGGTGAAGTTCCCGGCGGCGATGTCGCTCGGAATCGAGGGATTATCTTGCAGCGCCTTGTCCCAGTACTGCGAGGACAGGAAGTTACCCAGCGAGTAGGTCGGGAAGTAGCCGAACAGCCCCGCTGACCAGTGGACATCTTGCAGCACGCCGTGCTTGCCGTCGTCCGGCGGCGTGATGCCCAGGTAGGCGCGCATCTTGTCGTTCCAGGCGTCGCGCGCGTCCTTGACCGCCAGCTTGCCTTCGAGCAGGTCGTTTTCCATCTCGAAGCGCAGCATGATGTGCAGGTTGTAGGTCACTTCGTCGGCTTCCACGCGCACCAGCGAGCGCGAGACGTGGTTGATCGCCTTGTAGAAGTCTTCCAGCGCCACGCGGCCCAACTGCTCCGGGAACAGCGCTTGCAGGTCGCCGTAGAACACGCCCCAGAATTCGCGGCTGCGCCCGACGACGTTTTCCCACATGCGCGACTGGCTCTCATGCACGCCCAGCGACGTACCACCCGCGATCCAGGTGCCTTCGAGCGTCTGGGCGCTGCCCTGTTCGTACATCGCGTGCCCGGCCTCGTGGATCGAGCCGAACAGCGCGGCGGGCATCCAGTTTTCCTCGTAGCGCGTGGTGATGCGCACGTCGTTGACCGAGAACTCGGTGGTGAACGGGTGTACGGATTTGTCTTGCCGCCCGCGCGCGAGGTCGTAGCCGATGGCCTCGATCACCTTCTCACCGAAAACGCGCTGCTTTTCCACGTCGTACTTGAGGTGCATCAGCGCCGGATCGACGTTATCCAGGTTGTCGAAAATCTGCGCGACGAACGGCACGAGTTCCACGCGCAGTTCGTCGAACAGGCGCTCGACATCGGCGGTTTTCATGTTCGGCTCGTACTGGTCGAGCAGCGCGTCGTACATGCGATCCTCGTAGCCCAGGGCCTCGGCTTCCTGGCGCTTGAGGTCCACAATCTTTTCGAGCGTGGGCACGAAGGCGTTAAAGTCGCCGTCTTCGCGCGCTTTGGCCCAGGTTTCATGCGCGTTGCTGGTCGTGCGTGCCAGCTCGACAACGAGTTCGGTCGGGACGCGCGTGGCGAGATCGTAATCGTGGCGCGCGACGCGCACCAGCGCGGCTTCGTCGCTGTCGTAGTCGGCGTTTTTGGCGTCGGCTTCGGCGGCTTCCAGGGCGCGCCCGGTTTCCTCGGAGACAAACTTTTCATGCACGATGCGGCTGAGCGCCGCGAGTTGTTCGCCGCGTGCGGCTGCGCCACCAGGGGGCATGTTCACCTGCTGGTCCCAGCCCAGCACCGCTGCCGCGTGGCGCAGGTGCACGATCTCGGCCAGGTGCGCGTTGAGTTGTTTAACTTTTTCCATCAAAAAAACCTCCACAGGGTACTCCCCGTTTTTACGGGGATGGGGGATGCCGGGGCGCATGAGCGTCCCTTGTCTGGCTTCCTGGATAAGTATATACTGGACTTCAATGTGATCCAATGGTCCCGCCGATAGAAGGTCCACGAACAACCGGACATTGACGTGTAAGGCTGATCCAGGAAATAAATCACCCAAATGAGTTGGCCTTTGCTCCCCT
>CAZMNL010000847.1:0-1789 GCA_964567525.1 uncultured Anaerolineaceae bacterium | reverse complement strand
CCTCGACATCCAGCGTGGCCGTCAGCCTGCGCCCGGTATCGTACAGCGCGAGAAGCTGGCGGTTGCGCTGCGCGAGTTCGTCGTTCAGGCGGTGCAGTTTCTCGACGGCGGCCTGCCGTGCGAGCCGCGTGTGCAGCATCTCCATGCCATACGCGAGATCGTTCGCCAGTTCAGCCAGCAGCGCGATTTCCTGAGCATCGAATGCATTGGGTTCTTGCGCGTAGACGTTGAGCGTGCCCAACATGCCCTGCTCGCCACCGATCAGCGGCAGGGCAATCGAGGCGCGGTAGCCGCGCGCGGTGGCTTCCTCACGGTAAGGCGCGAAGCTGGCGTCGGTTTGTATATCGTGGATGATCACCGGCTCGCGGCTGCGGATCGCGCGCCGGGACGGGCAGAACTGTTCGCGGTTCGCTTCGCGTAAGTGCCGGATGGCCTCCAGATAACCGTCCTCGTGCCCGGCAAACGCCACCGGGACCGCTATTTCCGGTGCAGTGTCCGGGTCCACCAGCCCAACCCAGGCCATGCGGTAGCCCCCGGCATCGACGATGATCGCGCAGATGTCATCCAGCAGGCTGACGGTATCAACCGCGCCGACCATCGCCTGGTTGCAGTCACTTAGTGTGCGGTAGGCGCGGTTAGCGCGGCGCAGCGCGTTTTCGGTCTGTTTGCGCTCCGTGATGTCGGTGACGATGGTGGCGATATCGCGCGGGCTGCCGTGCTCATCGCCGATCAGGAACGCGGTTTGCTCCACCGGCACCAGTGCGCCGCCTTTGCGCTGGATGGTGGTTTCCCCACGCCAGACGCCATGTTCGCGCAGGGCGGGCATGATCGTGTTTTGCAGCAGGTCGTGTGTGTCCAGCGGGTAGAAGGCGCGCACCGAGCGGGTCGGCACCTCGTCCAGCGAGTCATACCCGGTCAGGCGCAGCCCGGCGGGATTGATATAGTGCGGGAAGTAATCGGGCGTATCCAGGCTGGAGAGCAGGATTCCGTCGTGCGAGTTTTCGATGATCGCCAGCCGCCGCGCGTTGTCGCTGAACAGGCGCGCGTTATGGATCGCAATCGCCACCTGCGCCGCCATCGTGGACTGGATCAGGATATCCTGCACGGTAAAACGCCCCGTGACGGTGTCCTGCACATCCAGCACACCGATCAGGTCGTCCCCGATGAACATCGGCAGCACCATCTCGGCGCGCGTTTCCGGCAGCAGCGCATTGGGCTTCGGGGTCGATCCGGCAGTGGACGGCGCGCTGCGCTGGCCGGACGAGCGAACGCTGACCTTCACCCCGTCGGCGGCGTATGAGCGCGCCACGACCTACACCTTCACGATAGGCACGCAGGCCGCCTCGGCGGCGGGCGTGACGCTCGAAGAAGCGTATGAACTGGAACTGAACACCGTCGGCTACCTGGAAATATCGTCCGTCATCCCCATCGAGGGCGCAGAAGCGGTCGATACCGACAGCGTATTCACGGTGGTGTTCAACCGCCCGGTGGTGCCGCTGGTCAGCACGGTCGATATGGCCGATCTCCCGGCTCCGCTCACCTTTGACCCGGCGGTGTCTGGCGAAGGCGAATGGCTCAATACCTCGATTTACCTGTTCACCCCGGCGGAGGAACTGCGCGGCGGGACCGAGTACACGGTCACCGTCCCGGCGGGATTGACCGACGTGACCGGCGGCGTTCTGCCCGAAGACTTTAGCTGGTCGTTCAGCACGCTCCAACCGGACGTGCTCGAAATCTGGCCCTATGATGGGCGCGACCGCATCGTGTTGGAGGCCGACATCACGGTCGA
>CAZMNL010000846.1:0-1794 GCA_964567525.1 uncultured Anaerolineaceae bacterium | reverse complement strand
TGCTGGACGTGATCTCGCTGGGTGCGGACCAGGACGCACAGGAGAATTTTTTCCATCCCGAACAACAGAACCCGCGCAGCAAGGGCGCGGGCGGCGTGCCCTTCCGCACCGAGGACGACTTGCGCCGCCTGTACGCCGCCAGCCGCACGGGCAATTACCCGCTGCTGCGCTCGTACAGCGGCACGGCGGATCACCTGCGCTACGCGGATATGCTGGTGCGCACAATCCACAATGCGTGGTGCGCCACGTCGCTGTTCTGGTTCAACGCGATGGACGGGCGCGGCCCTTCACCGCTGGCGCAGTCGATCCGCGAGCATCAAGACCTGATGGCTTGGCACGGCGCGCGCGATATCCCGGTGGAGGGCAACGAGTCGCATCACTGGGCCATGCGTGACGCGCCGGATACGGTGGTGTGCGCGTCGTTTTACCTCTATGCGCACAACGCCAAACGCACGGGCGTGCGCGACTATATCATGCAGTACATGTTCCAGAGTCCGCCGATGCTCTCGAACGCGATGGACCTGGCGCGCGCGCTGGCCGCGATTGATCTGGTCGAGTCGTTCGCGGATGAGAATTTCCGGGTGTGGCGGCAGTTCCGCACGGGCTTGTTAAGTCACCCGGTCGATGAGCGGCGCGCGCGGGCGCACCTGGCGCAGAGCACCATGCTGATGATGAGCGCCCAACCGCACATTATCCACGTGGTCGGGCACACGGAAGCGCACCACGCCGCCACCGCTGAGGAGATTATCGAGGCCGCGATCATCACGCAGCAGGTGATCGACACAGCGCTGCGCGGCAACCCCGACATGACCGCCGACCCCGCGATCCAGGCGCGCAAGGCCGAACTGGTCGCCGAGACGCACACACTGATCGACGCGATCCGCGCCCTGGGCGCGCAGGTCGCGCCGGGGGACGACGACCCGCTAAGCAATGCGGACGTGCTGGCCCACGCCGTCGAGGTCGGGCTGCTGGATGCGCCGCAGTTGGTCAACAACGCCTACGCGCCGGGCCGCGTGCGCACGCGCAGCATCGACGGCAAGATGCTGGCGGTCGATGCGCGCGGCGAGCCGCTCAGCGAGCGCGCGCGGATCGCGGCGGCGCTGGCGGTTTGATCGCGTGTTTGGAAAGTCCTCACCGGGGCGTGGCATTGCCCACAAATACACAACCGCGCTTGAATCTGGCGGTATACTGGGGGTATCCAACCGTATCACCGAGCGCGAGAGGAACGCCCGATGACCGACCCGAATGCTTATACGCCTGAAGAACAGGTACAGCTTTTGGCGCTGGCGCGCGAAACGCTGATCTGCATCACCAACGACGAACCGCCGCCGGTTGTCAACCTGGGGGCGCTGCCGCCGCACCTGGGGGAAGAGCGCGCCTGCTTCGTAACACTGCGCCACCATGATGACGGCTCGCTGCGCGGCTGCACCGGGACTCTGGTCGCGCGGCGTCCGCTGGCGGAAGAAGTGGTCTACATGACCGAGCAAACCGCCTTCCACGATCCGCGCTTTCTGCCCGTGCGCGCGTTCGAAGTCAGCGCCCTGCACATCGAGATCAGCATCCTGACGCCACCAGAGCGCCTGCACTTCGCCGATCCTGACGACCTGATCGCACGGCTGCGCCCCGGCATCGACGGCGTAACGCTGCAACTCGCCGAGCGCCGCGCCACTTTTCTGCCGCAGGTGTGGGCGAGCTACCCGGAGCCGGAAGTGTTCCTCGAACTGCTCGCGCAGAAGATGGGCCACCCTCCGGGCGCGTGGCGCGACCCCGGCCTGATGGTCCACGTCTACCAGG
>CAZMNL010000845.1:0-1796 GCA_964567525.1 uncultured Anaerolineaceae bacterium | reverse complement strand
ATTTTCAGTGAAACAGTCATCGATTATGGCTCAAACGTAAAATAGCCACACCCCAGGTAATTAGAAGAGGGATTAAGGGCTACCGCTTGCAATTTTCGGGGCAAGCGGTTCATCTCATCCCCAACGCAAACGCAGGTCGCGTTGGGGATGAAGCTTATTTTGCGGTTTGAAGTGATAGCCCTGGTGCTAAACAGCAGCGAATCCGGGGGGGGCGGCGTGTACACACATCACAACGAGAGCTTTTTAAACACCCGTTCCGGGATGTGCCGGATGATCCACATAATAGGCCACCAGAACCAGGGAACGTACACGATATTCTCACCCTTGAGCATGGCGGTATAAATCCGCTTGCCGACCCGCTCCGGTGACGCAAAGAGTGGGTTTTTCTTCAAGTGAGCGGTCATGGGCGTATCGACAAAACCCGGTTTAATCGTGACCACGGAGACGCCCACCTTGCTCAGTCGGGCGCGCAAACCACTGCTGAATAAGCTAACCGCCCCTTTGGCTGCACCATAGACGTAGTTACTAGCCCGGCCCCGGTCCCCCGCCACCGACGAGATCACGGCGATACAGCCGCGCCGCTGCTGCTCAAAGCGTTCCGCCAACAGCGTGAGCAGGGAAATGTAACTGAGCGCGTTGGTGGTGAATGCTTGCAGGGTATCTGCAACGCTAGCCTGGACATGTTCCTGGTCAGGCAGCGTGCCGTGTGCAATCAACACCGCATCCAGACCCCCAAACGCTTCATACGCCGCCGCGATTATGGTTTCGTGCTGCCCCAAGTCATTCAGGTCAAGCGTGTGAAGGGCTACGCACGCCGCGCCGCGCACCTCAAGATCGTGCTGGACCGCCGCGAGCTTGTCGGGATCGCGTCCAACCAGGAAAAACTCGGCACCGTCAGCGGCAAAGTATTTGGCCGTTTCATGCGCGATCGCTGAGGTCGCGCCGATGATCATCAGTTTCATTATGCTTCCTCACTCGTAACGCGCCGCCAGAAACTCGACGAAAATTTCGGATCGATGTACTGCGTAAATTCCCGCCACTGAGGGTAACACGCCTGGAAGGTTTCCGCCGCCATGCGCGCGTCTTTAGCGGGATAGAACATACCGCCATGCGCCAGTACCACCTGGTCCAGGCGGTTGAGCAGCGCCAATGTATTCTGACCGCGAAACGGAAAGTCCAGCGCCAGGGTGACGCCCGGACGCGGAAACGACAGCATCCCCGGCGAGGGCACATCGCCGAACACCTTCAGCACCGCCAGGAACGACAGCACACCGGACAGGCTGATCTGCCGCAGAATATCCTTGATGGCCGTGCGGTCCTGGGTGTAGGGGATCACGAACTGGTATTGCAAAAAGCCGGGTGCGCCGTAGAGCCGGTGCCACTCGTAGATCGCATCCAATGGGTAGAAGAACGGGTCGTAGGGCACAGTCTGAAACGCGCGCTTGGGAAGCTGCGAGCGGTAATACAGGCCGTTGAAAGCTTTCACCGTCGCCAGGTTCAGCATGAACGCCGGCAGTTGAACCGGTACGGTAAACAGCGAGCGCGGCTCGGCGGCCTTGCGCGGGATGTGTTTGGGCCAGGTGTAGTTACCGCGCATGAACAAGCCACGCCCCAGGTGTTTACCCGTTGCCAGGCAGTCTACCCAGGCCATCGTATGCTCAAAACGCTCATCTGATTCGGCGCTGATCTCAAAAAACTCGTCAATGCCGCTGAACCGGATTTGCTCTTTGGCGATGAACGGCCCGGCCACGCGCTGCATTCGCATTTCCGCCCACAGGATCAAGCCGGTCAGCCCC
>CAZMNL010000844.1:0-1799 GCA_964567525.1 uncultured Anaerolineaceae bacterium | reverse complement strand
GGGTTTCCAAACCCGCCCAGGGCGACTTTAGAAAGTCGCCCCTACAAAAAACTGCGAGGTTATTTCCGCCAACGTGTACTAGAGAGGGGGGAAGATAGCGGCTGGTACGGCGTGCGTACTCCCCCTCTCCAACTTGTTTGGAGAGGGGGCCGGGGGGTGAGGTTTGCCCGGCGAATGCGCTTCGCCGTATCATTCCGCCTGTAACCGTGTTAGAATCAACGTTGTTTGTTCGAAATCTGGCCTGCAAGCCGAGGATTGTGATTATGTCTGGCGACACTCTCGCCACCGAAACGTTAGACCCCGACCCGGTTAACCCGCCTGTTTCCCGCCATCCCTCTGCCGCTGAACGCCGCAATTTTGCGCTGCACCTGGTGCATGGCGGCACAACCATGCTGGCCGGTCGCCTCGCCAGCACGGACCTGATCCTGCCGCTGCTGATGACCGCGATTAACGCGCCGACCGTATTGTTCGGGTTGGTGATGCCGGTGTTTAAGGCGTGCGTGCTGCTGCCGCAGCTTGCCATCTCCGGGCAGATGCGCGCGTACAAACAGCGTAAGCGGCTGTGGGCGGCGACCGCTTTTGCCCGCGCCCCGGTCCTGCTGCTGATGGTTGCGGTGGCGGCGCTGCTGCCCGCCTCAATCGCCGGAGTCCTGCTGGTGGTGCTGGTCGGCATGTACGGCATCGCGATCAGCCTGGGGATTCTGTCATTCATTGACCTGTTCGGCAAGACGATCCCGGCGGGGCAGCGCGGGCTGCTGATGGCGCGGCGCGCGTCGGTGGGCGGTGTGCTGGCGCTCGGCCTGGGGTTCGCCGTGCAGCGCATGATCAGCACCAGCGACTCGCTGACCCCCTATCTCGTGCTGCTGAGCGGGGCCGCGCTGATGTGGTTTGTCTCGGCGCTGGTGGCTATGAGCATGGTAGAGAATGACAGCCCGGTTGATGCGCGCCGTAACCCGCTCAAGGAACTGCGCGCCAGCCTGGGCTTGCTGCGCGAACTGCCCGCGCTGCGCCACTTTGTGAGTATGCGCGCCCTGCTGGTAATCATCGACCTCTCGCTGCCTTTCTTCGCGCTGGGTATCGCGCGCTTCACCAGCACGGACGCGACCAACTCGCTCGGTATTTTCATCATCGCGGTGGCGCTCTCGGAGATCGTGGGGAACATCGTCTGGGGCCGCTATGCCGACCGCGACAGCCGCTTGCTGGTGGCCGTCGCTGCGGGACTCGCGGCTCTGGCCGGACTCGCCGTACTGACGTTTTCGCTGCTGCCGTCGGGGTGGCAGATCGTCGCGCTGTACGCGATCCCTTACCTGGGCGTCAACTTTGCGATTGTGGGGGTGCGCCTGGGCGTGGATACTTACCTGATCGACGCCACACCGGACACTGAACGCCCGCTGTTCGTCGCGCTGAGTAATACCGTCGTGGGCATTGTCGGCTTAAGCGGGGCGCTGTTGGGCGGCGTGGCGGCGCTGGTCGGGCTGCGCGCGGTGTTCGCGCTGATGGTGGCGCTCGCCGCGCTCGGCGCGCTGACCGCCTTCACCCTGCCGGACAGCACCCACATGCTCGATCCCCAGATCGCGCCGGAGCACAAACACACCCTGCGCGAACTCGCCGCGCGGCAGACCAACGGGCGGCGGTAGAGAATAGCATTCCTTACCTCATACGCCCCCGGTCGCGCACCTGTTCCAATCGAGGAAAACGGTCGTATTAAAAGGGGTGTGGCTACTTTGCATTTTGGAAGGCTCAAATATAGATCGGGTGCAAATGGTGATTTTAGCAGGACGCATTCGACATTTTAACGG
>CAZMNL010000843.1:0-1801 GCA_964567525.1 uncultured Anaerolineaceae bacterium | reverse complement strand
TTATGGGAGAAAACCCTGAGAAAACACGTGACGGTTTGCAGCCCCGTTCACGGAATAGATATCCTCTGGCAGCCTCTTTTTTTCCTTAAAAATCTCTGTGTCCTCCGTGTACTCTGTGGTGGTTCTTTTTGTCCCGAATTTGAAACGCACCCCAGGAATCACACCGGCCCGGCGAGCGATGGAATTATGCGCGGGCCGGGCCGGGATGCGCCGGGCGCATTTACTCGTAGGTTTCGCCGGGAATTTTGCCCTTGCGGTTATAGACAATGCGGCGCAGTGAGGGGGACATGCGGTAGCGCGCGAGATAGAAGAAGACGCCGCCCTTAGTGCGCCGTCGCGTGCTGTCGGATGTCATGATGCCTTCATCGGCGTCGATTTCGCGCGTTTCTTCCAGTATCGCCTGGGCAAACTGCGGGCTGCACAGCCGTACAATTGTCTCGATCTGGCGCAGGGGTACTTTTTCGGTTTCTTCCAGTTCCGCGATGATCTCATCGACCAGTTTACGCTGCTTGGCGGTCAGGTCCCGCGAGAGATCGGCTTCGGCGTGCGTGATCGCCAGCCGCCGCCCCTGGAAGACCTGCCCGTTGAGGCTGTTCATCGCACGGGTGGCGCGTTTTTCGGACTCCAGCGTGACCAGGGCGACGGGCTGCTGCGAGCGTTCGTCCAGTTCAAGGTACAGTTCTTTGATTTCCCCGTGTTCGGCGAACAGTTCGTGCAGATCGTCCGTACTGACATCCGGGTCGAGATTGGCGACATACAGTGTAGTACTCATTTTTTGCACCCCTCCGGTTGTGTGATCTTGGTTCAGGACATTCCTGTACAGTGTGTGTTGGGTCAGGCGTCGTTCTGGTTGTCCGGCTGCTGGCGGGCGTGATGCTGGGCGGCAATCGCGCGGCCCTCGGCCAGCGCGTCCTCGACCGAATCGCCTTTGAGTTTTTCGATCTGTTCCTGTGCCTGTTCAACGGGTTTACGCAGCGTATCCGCGACCTTGCGACGGATGATGGTGGTTTGCTGGGTCAGGGCGCTGCGGCGTTCCGGGCCGCTGCGCGGCGACAGCCACGCCACAACCGGCGCACTGACGACAAGCCCCACCAGCAGGCCGGTCACAAAACTGGTCGTATCGCCTTCGTTACGGTCACTCATGATCGCGTCTCCCTCACCATCCGGTTACGATTCGTCGGCGGGTTTGCCGTCGCCGCGCGCCTTGCGCAGCGTGCGGCGGAGGCCGAGCGCCTCGCGCAGCAGCCCGCCGATGCCCGCCGTGATCGCGCTGAACTTGATCACTGGCTCGACGACGTTTTCGCTCATGAACTGCGCGGTGCCCTTGACCGTGCTCACCGTGTCGTTGGCATTATCGACAATCGGCTTGATCTCGCTTTGCAGCAGGTTGACCAGCGCCGCGATCTGCAAGATCAACACGATCAAGGCAATCAGCATGAACATGCCCTCCATCGCCAGCACGATGATGAACAGGTCGCGCACGATCTGCACGACGTTGGCAACATCATCGGTCCCGATCACAATCGCCAGGATCAGCGCAACAATCAGCCCAACGATAAATACCCCCACCAGCGCGCCCATGCCGACCAGCGGCCAGAAATACCAGTCCCGGCCTTTGGACTCCGCCGGGGTTTCTGTTGGCGGGGCAGGCTTCTTTGCTGTCTGGGTCTTTTCCGGCTCTTTCGCCATACCTCGTGTTCTCCCTTCCGTGATCGCGCGTTTTTGTGAACAGGGATCACGCCGGTTGGCGCGTCAGCAGGCGCGCCACGACCAGCGCCAGCCATGCCCCGACGGTGGCCGG
>CAZMNL010000842.1:0-1807 GCA_964567525.1 uncultured Anaerolineaceae bacterium | reverse complement strand
AAACCCAACCATACGTCCCCTACGATCAAAATGCACCCAATCTATACTTGAGCGTAATTGTTTTACTGGCAGCGACGGCGGTCGGTTCACTGCGGCGCGGGCAGCAGCCTTTCGCGCACCAGGTAATCGCCGACGTAGGCCGCCAGGATCGCGTTCCCGCGCGCGTTGATGTGCAGGTCGCGGGCGTAATAGACCTGTTCGCCGGTTTGCGCCGCCGCGCGCAGCGGTTCGGTGGCATCCAGGCAGCGCCAGCCGCGCGCCTCGCACAGGGCCAGCATCCGTGCCCGGCCTTCGGCGAGCTGGTCGAGATAGTCCGCGCCGAGCGCATCGACCAACTGATCGCGGTAGACTTCCTCTTTGGTCGGGACCAGCACGATCACCCACTGCGCGCCGATTTCCTCGCGGATCACGCGGTCGGCCTCGTCCAGCGCGGCGACGGTTTGCTCGTAGCCGAGCGCGTTCGACGGGCGGCTGAGGTCGTAGGCGTACAGGTTGTAATCGTCGCCGACGCGCATTTCTTCGCCGAACACCTCGACCATCTGGCCCCAGGCGGGCGGGGGGGCGTGCGTGGCGCTCCACAGCTTGTCACGCGCCAGCGCGTACACCGCCGAATATTTCGCCAGCGGGCCGAAATCCGGATCGGGCGGGAGCTGCGGTGGTTCGTCCAGTGGGGCGTAGTCGCCGCGCAGCAAGCCCAGGCCGTAATCGTCGTTGAAGTCGTTGCCGTACCACTGCCAGACCACGACCTGCGGATCCATCGGGATCACCAGGTCGGTCAGCAGGCGCAGGTGGGCGCGCGTGCCGGTCGAGGTCTGGCCCAGGTTCATCACGCGCCAGCCGTAATCACGGTGCAGGCGCTCGACCCAGCAATCCGCCCAATCGACAAAACACATGGCGAATGAGTCGCCGAGTACGGCGATATCAACCGGCCAGTCGAGGTCGCGGCTGCGCAGCCCCACGCGCGAATTCCACTCCGGCGGCAGGCGGATCGAGTCCACTGTGAACGACTCCGGCCCCACGTGGACCGGGTAATCGTCCAGGCCGGGTTCGAGCACGCGCTGGTAGTCCAGGTCCCAGTGAAACGGCGGCAGCGGTACGATGCGGCGTTCGTCCCAGGGCACGACGCGCACGTTTTCAATCGCGCCCTGCACATCCATCGGCAGCGCGTGGAACGCCACCCGCAGCCCGACTTCGACCAGCAGCCACGCCATGACCAGCCCGAACAGCACCGCGAATCCCCGCGCCATCCAGCGCCAGAAACGCGGCAGTTCCGGTTCTATGGTGTTTTCTGCACAGGGTGTCGCGGAGTCGCTTATCTGGCCCAAAATGGTATTCTCTCTCTACCGGCTAACTTCATTATAACAGACCTGTGACCGCGCGCGAACCATAAACGCGCCCGGTAATGTGATCGCGGGGCGCGCGGTGGGGCGGGGAAATGTGGTTGGGTCACTTCGCGGGTGTTCTCTCGGTGGGATCGACCGGTATACCCGGCGCGGCGGTGCGCGGCACAACCTGGCCGGCGGGCGGCAGCCCCCGCCAGGTGATCAGCGCCATCGCCAGGAAGATCGCGCCCGCCGCCGCGTAGATACTGCGCAGACCCCACCATGTGATCAACGTCGCGCCCAGCATCGGCGCGACCGCGCGCGCCGCCGCCATGATCGAGCTTTCCAACCCGTAGACTGCGCCTTCTTCGCCTGGCTCGGTGTAGCGTGCCAGCAGCGCGCTGAGCGTCGGCATGATGCCGCCCGCCGCCGTGCCCGCCAGCGTCAGCAGGATCGTGAACTGCCACACGTCCGCTGAAGCCGCC
>CAZMNL010000841.1:0-1807 GCA_964567525.1 uncultured Anaerolineaceae bacterium | reverse complement strand
TAGCCCCGTTTACGGGGTGGCCGACATGTAGCCCGACGGATTCACCGTCGGGCGGAGTGCGATGTCCGCACCTGATCGACTATCAGCAAACCTTAACTTGACGCGCATAGGGCGTATGTCCATACGCCCCTGCACATTCCCGTGAACCCCCACCCACTGAAAACTGACCACTGTCTACTGACGACTCGCGCCACGCGCGCTACATCACTTCCGGCGCGGACATGCCGAGCACGGTCAGCAGGCGCTTGAAGACCACCTGCGCCGCGCCATACAGCCGCAGCCGCGCCCGCGCGAGATCGTCGGGCACTTCGGTGTGCAGCACGCGCAGTTCATCGTACATCGGGTGGAAGGCGCGCGCCAGTTCCAGCGCGTAAAACGCCAGCTTGTGCGGCTCGAACGTCTCATACGCCTGGACCAGCACTTCGGGCGTTTCCAGCATTTTACGGATGAAGTCGCGCGCGCGGTCGCCGAGCAGCGTCAGGTCGGCGTCACCGGTCAGCAGGTCGGGGCGCTGCTCGTCCACCTGCCGGAAAATCCCGGCGCAGCGCACGTGTGCGTTCTGGATGTAGTAAACCGGGTTCTCGTTGGACTGGTCGCGGGCTTCCACGAGATCAAATTCCAGGTGGCTGCTGGGGTTGCGCGCCAGGATGAAGTAACGCACCACGTCCGCGCCCACGTCCGCGACCAGCTCGTCCTGGGTGACGAATTCGCCCCGGCGGGTGCTCATCTTTTTGGCTTCGCCGCCCTCGAAGAGCGTCACGAACTGGTAGAGGATCACGTGCAGGCCAGACGCATCATAGCCGAGCGCATCCAGGCCGCGCCGCACGGTTTGCGCCTCGACGATGTGATCCGCGCCGAGCACGTTCACCAGCAGGTCGAAGCCGCGTTCCAGCTTGTTGACGTGGTAGGCGATATCCGGCAGGACGTAGGTCGGCTCGCCGCTGGACTTGACCAGCACGCGGTCCTCGTCGTCGCCGAACTGCGTCGAGCGGAACCAGGTCGCCTCCTGCGCGTCGGGGGGCATTTTGGCGCGTTCTTCGTCGCTCGCGCCCTCACGCGTGACCGCCTTGTATACGACTCCGGCCTGTTCCAGCCGTTCGAGCGTGCGCCACACGCTGCCGTCCTCGTAGAGCGAATTCTCGTTGAAGTGTACGTCAAACGTGATGTTGATGCGCTTGAGGCTGTCTTCGATCCAGGCGAACATCGCTTTTTCGGCTTCGACCTTGAAGCGCTCCCAGGGTTCGCCCTTCAGCGAGTCGCCGTATTGATCGACGAGCGCCTGCGCCACCGCGACAAGGTAATCGCCCTGATAACCGTCTTCGGGCAGCGGGGCATCTTCGCCGAGCGCCTGCAAATAGCGCGCCTGCAAGCTCTGCCCCAAGACGCGCATCTGCCGCCCGGCGTTGTTGAAGTAATATTCGAGTTCGACCTCAAAGCCGACCGCGCGCAGAATGTTCGCCATCGTGGAACCGATCACGCCGTTGCGCGTGTGCCCGACGGTCAGCGGGCCGGTGGGGTTGGCGCTGACGCATTCGACCTGCGCGCGTTGGCCCGCGCCGAGATCGAGCGCAAACACGTACTCCCCGGCGGCGGTGATGTTCTCCACCTGCGCCAGCAGCCAGCCCGGATCAAGCCGGAAATTCAGGAAGCCGGGCGGCGAGACGGTCACGCCCGCGAGAAACTCATTCGTCTGGATGTGCGCGGCGATGGCGTGGGCGATATCGAGCGGTTTACGGCCCGCCGCCTTCGCCAACTGCATCGCGGCGGGGCTGGCGTATTCGCCGAGTTCGGGTTTGCTGCTGCGGTT
>CAZMNL010000840.1:0-1815 GCA_964567525.1 uncultured Anaerolineaceae bacterium | reverse complement strand
GCTGGTCTGCTATGGACCGCCGGTCAGCACTCTGCTGCATCGGCTGAAGTTCCACGGCGATACGGCAGCCGCCCGGGTGCTGTCCGGACTCGGCTCCCCGGGACCGATCAGCTGCGATCTGATCATCCCGGTGCCGCTCCATCGATCCCGGCTCCAGACCAGGGGCCTGAACCAGTCACTCGTTCTGGCCTGCCGCTTTTTTCCGGCAGAACGCGACAAAATCGTTGTCGACCTGCTGGTCCGACGGAAAAAAACGACCCCCCAGACTGGCCTTGACGCGCGCGATCCTGCCGTTCCCTAACAACTGGCTGCTGTTCGCGGGCACGGTCGAGGCGTTTTTGCTGCACGCGACCGGCAGTTGTGACGTGATGCGCGTGGATTACGCGCTGTTGCAGCACGAACAGTGGTACCTGGGCGACGGGGCGTATGGCGACGGGCCGCGCTTCCACTGGGACTACTACAACAGCTACGTGATTCACCCGATGCTGCTGGATATCCTGCGCGCGGTGCGCGGGCGCGAGGACCGCTGGGACGCGCTGGAAGCGCCCATGCTCGAACGCGCGCAGCGTTACGCCGCCGTGCAGGAACGCATGATCGCGCCGGATGGCTCGTTCCCGGTGGTGGGGCGCTCGATCACGTATCGCGCCGGGGCGTTTCACCTGCTGGCCCAGCTTGCCTGGGAAGATCGCCTGCCCGCCGGACTCGTGCCCGCGCAGGTGCGCGGCGCGCTGACCGCCGCGATCCGGCGCTCGCTGGACGCGCCCGGCACGTTCGACGCTGGCGGCTGGCTGCGGATCGGGTTGGCGGGCCACCAGCCGGGGCTGGCCGAGTCGTATGTTTCGACCGGCAGCCTGTACCTGACATCGCTGGCATTTTTACCGTTGGGCCTGTCGCCGCTGCACCCGTTCTGGTCCGGCGACTCCGTGCCCTGGACATCACAGCGCATCTGGTCGGGCGAGAATGCGCTCGCCGATCACGCGCTGGATGATGAGACGTTGTCGTAACGGCATGGGGCAAGTTCTCAGGTGGCGTTGATGCAGATATAGAAATCATTGGTCTAATGGGCTTGTTCGCCGAACGGGCCTCACCCCCCTCGGAAGACGAGCACGCTGCGGCGAACGTACTCCCCCTTTCCCCAGATCGAAACCGTAGGTTTCGCGGGAAAGGGGCAACGTGACCGCAGGTCACGCGGGATAGGGGCCGTTTGGCAGGCCCAACCGTACATAACTGGTACACGTGAACGAACACACATACACGAGGACAAAACACGATGCGAGATGTATCGATCATTGGACTGGGGCGCACGCCCGTAGGCGAACACTGGGATATGGGCCTGCGGCAGATTGCGCTGGGCGCGATCCGGCCCGCGCTGGATGAAGCCGGGTTGGAGCGCGTGGACGCGGTGATTGTGGCGAATGCGTTGGGTGCGAACCTCAGCGCGCAGAATCACATCGGCACGCTGATCGCCGACGCCGCCGGACTCGCCGGGGCTGAAGCGGTGCGCGTCGAAGCGGCGGACGCTTCCGGCGGGCTGGCGCTGCGCCAGGGTTACCTGATGGTCGCCAGTGGCGCGGCGGACACGGTGCTGGTGGTCGGCGTGGAGAAAGCCACCGACCGCCAGGGCGCGGAACGTGACTCCGCGCTGGCAACCGTGCTGGATGCCGACTACGAAGCCGGGATCGGCGCGACTCCGGCGGCGCTGGCCGCGCTGCTGATGCGCCGCTACATGGACGAATACGGGTTAGATGTGATGGCGTTCGAGCCGTTCAGCATCAACGCGCACGCCAACGGCGCGCTGAATCCCTTCGCCATGTA
>CAZMNL010000839.1:0-1816 GCA_964567525.1 uncultured Anaerolineaceae bacterium | reverse complement strand
ATCTTGCGAGGCAAGGTCGCCGCCGTATCGCCCGACCAGAACGCCACCTTCGTGATGGGCGTGGCGTATGTCGACACCGCCGTGATGTGGACCGAGGCGTTCCATATCCATACGAATTGTGGGCGAGAAGAAGCCGGCAGTTAACCGCCTGAATGACCGGAAGATCGCGCGGCCCGGCGTCGCACGCCGGGCCGCTAAGGAAAGGAATGTGAACCATGCTGAAAGACAGATTGGCAGGCTCCCTCATCATCCACGCGCTATACGCGGCAGGCACGCGCGACGACGGCGTCACCGAGAGTGACGGCGTGGACATCAGCGGGCTGGCCGAAAACCTGGTCGTGCTGCTGGACAGCAGCGCGGGCGGCGGGGCCGACCACACGCTGGACCTGACCATCGAGCACCGCGCGGACAGTGACGACGACTGGGCCGGCGTGCCCGACGCGGCGCTGTACGACCCGGCGACGGGCGCGGCGGCAACGTTTGCGCAGGTCACCAACGCGGCGGCCTCCACGCAGAAACTCGCGCTCAAGCGTGAGCACCTCAAGAAGGAAGTGCGCGCGGTGCTGGCGATTGCAGGCTCGACGCCGGAGTTCACCTGCGGCGTGTACCTGCTGGGCATGCCGAAGTACTCGTCCGGCTGGTAGGACCGCCGCGCACACAGAGAGAGGGCATCAATCATGCCGGTAGTGAGCAACACCAACACCGTGAACCTGGGCGACGCCACGCGCCTGACGCGCGCCGATGTCCCGGACTACGACGACGTCCTGACGGCGACCGGCGCGGCGGAGACTTACGTGGCGCAGGCGTCACCGGTCGCTTACGTCCAGCGCGCGACGCTGGACTTCGAAGACACGACCGCCAAAGACCTGTTCACGCTGCCCGCCGGGGCGCAGATCATCGGCTTCCTGGTCAACGTCACGACGGCGTTCGACGACTCCGGCGGCAGCGACCTGCTCGACCTGGGCACGGCGGAGACGGCGGACCAGTTCGTGGCCGACTTCGATTGCGGCAGCACGGGCCTGACGCTGCAAGCCAGCGCCGACGAAGACGCGCTGAGCGCCGCGACGGTTGTGCAGGGCGTGTATACGCCGGGCACCGGTGCGGCCGCCGGGGCCGCGACGATCTCGTGCCTGTACCTCGTGCCATCGGCGTAAGCGTGAATTGAGTGAGGGGAAGGCGGTGACGCTTTCCCCTTGAAGGACACACGACATGACGACATTCAACAGCAAGGGGTTTGTGGTGCGCCGTGCAGATGGTCGCCTGATGGTCGACAGCGCGGTATCGGCGTATTCGCGGCGGCGTGCGGTGACGCACAGCGTGCTGGAGCCGGTACCGGATATGCCCGGCCTGTACGTGCGCCTGACGCGCAAGGATGACGGGCAGATCACGCCCGCGCAGCGCGCACACGTGCATGACGAGGCGCGCGCGTGGTATGCGAGCGCGTTCGGGGCGTCGGCACAGGAAAAGCAGCCCGGCGGATCACCGTCAGGTGTTGCATTTGCAACACCTGAATCGCGCGCAGACGGCGAAAGTGCGGTCACGGCAGGCAATCCGCCCGGCATCGATGACGACGACCACACACAGCCCGACGAATCACCGTCAGGTGTCGCATTTGCAACACCTGAATCGCGCGCAGACGGCGAAAGCGCGGTCACGGCAGGCAATCCGCCCGGCATCGATGACGACGACCACACACAGCCCGACGAATCACCGTCAGGTGTCGCATTTGCAACACCTGAATCGCGCGCAGACGGCGAAAGCGCGGTCACGGCAGGCAATCCGCCCGGCATCGATGACGACGACCACACACAGCCCG
>CAZMNL010000838.1:0-1818 GCA_964567525.1 uncultured Anaerolineaceae bacterium | reverse complement strand
AGGCCGGTATGGAAGCCAGACGCGGACGCGCCGTTCGGCTGGACGCCGAGGGTATCGCCTGCCCGGCGGCCGCGACCGCGTTCGGCTTCAAGCCGCTTCCGGAACCCCTGCAGACAGGTAAGGGCCTTGCGGGCTTCGGTATCGTATCCGACCCGAAGGTCGGCGAAAAGATGTTTCAACACATGCCTCGGCTGGTACCGGGTGACGTGCATCGGCTTGATTTGGCGCCGCTTGAAGCATGCCCGTTCTCACCCGATGTGGTCGTTGTCGAGGATGAGGTCGAAAAACTGATGTGGATCGTACTGGCGTATCTGCATGCGACCGGCGGAAAGCGGGTGGCCGGTAATACCTGGGTGTTGCAAGCCGCGTGCGTCGATTCGACGATTATCCCTTACCTGGAAAAACGGTTGAATTATGGTTTCAGTTGCTATGGCTGCCGCGACGCCACCGACATCCGGCCCGGAGAAGCCCTGGTGGGTTTTTCCGGCGCTTGGCTCAAGCCTATTGGGGATCATCTAACGTACCTGGCGCAAAAAGCGATTCCCGTATCCCGCTCCAAACGCGCCTACCATTCTTTGCAGCGCGATAGCGGGGAACAAAAGAATCGCTGCGGATAGAGGCCTGGGAAAAAACGAACGTGAAGCGTAAACCGACCATCGCTTTGGCTTTAGGCGGCGGGGGCGCCAGGGGGATAGCCCATCTGGGCGTAATCCAGGCCTTCGAAGAGGCGGGCATCCGGCCGGACCTGATTGTGGGCAGCAGCGCCGGCGCCCTGGTCGGCGCGGCATACGCTGCAACTGCCGATCTTTGCGCGACATTGCGGCGTGTCGAGGAGATTTTCGGTTCAGGGCAGCCAGGCGTCAACGGATTTCGAAAATTCACCCGCTTCCAGAACATCGACGCTCAGCCCCGACATCTCCTGGATCGGCTTCTGCGGTCCTGGGCTAAGGAGATCGTGGTGGGCTGCGTGATGTTCCGAAAGGCGGTGATGTCGGAAAAGGACCTGCGTGAATGCATAGTGGCCTTTGTTCCCGAAATCGATATTGAACAGACGCAAATCCCCCTGGTCGTTTCGGCGGTCGACCTGATCTCCGGCCAAGCCGCGGCGCTCCGAAGCGGGCCGCTGGTGGAGGCCGTGATGGCCAGTTGCGCGGTCCCGGGCTTTATGCCGCCGGTCGACTGGGACGGCCAAATGCTGATCGACGGTGCGTTGGTGCACGGCATTCCGGTCGACATAGCCAGAGCCGCGGGAGCGGATCTGGTCGTGGGCGTGGATGTGGGCATGTGTCTCTGCCACCCGCCGCCGCTAAAAGACGGCATCGATATCCTGAACCGCGCAATGGAAATCATGAATTCCCGGTTGAGCGAATATAACGCGCAGTCGGCCGACCGATTGATCGCACCGGATGTCAAGCGTTTCGGATGGACGGATTTTCACTGCGCGGAGGAACTGATCGCGGAAGGGTGCAAAGCAGCCCGTCCGGTCTGCCAGGAGCTGGCGCGAATGGTTCAAATGGGACGCATGAAAAGAAGATGGCTGTCATCGGATCCTTTCCTGTGGTTAAAAAGTCGCAGCGCGGCCGACTGCGGGGGTTCAGGAGATTTCGAAACAGGAACGGAAGGATCGAAACAAGGTCACAGATTTTCTGAACACAGGGAAAGGAAGGCGCCGCGACATGTATCTCACCGGCATGACTCATCGCGACGAGCTCTTTGAGCTCACCCTGCGCTGGCTCAACGACGACTTGGCCCCGGGGGACGGGGAAACCATCAGCCGAATCTTTCTATACGAAAGCGCCGTATGCGCGGTGGTCGTCG
>CAZMNL010000837.1:0-1828 GCA_964567525.1 uncultured Anaerolineaceae bacterium | reverse complement strand
TGATCTCTGTGATCTCTGTGGTGAAAAAATTCTGCCCCTAATCTGGAATGCACCCCCGGTTGACATGCGCTCCCGTCCGGGCCTATGATCAGGGCATCGCACGTATACGTTTGGGAGCGAGACACATGGACGAACTGGTAAAACTCGTAGCGCAGAAGACCGGCCTTGACGAAGGCATGGCGAAGCAGGTAGTTGAGACGGTGGTCAAGTACCTGAAAGACAAACTGCCGGGTCCGGCAGCCAGCCAGCTTGATGCTGTTCTCCAGGGCAAAACCCCGAAAGAGGCTTCGGGGATCATGGGGATGCTGTCGAAGCTGTTCAAACGCTAGGTAATCCCCGCAGTACAGAGACGTTGATCACCGCAGGCCGGGCCGCAGCGCCCGGCTTGTGTTTGCACCCCCACCCACCCCGGCAAACACACACCCGCCGCGCACTCAAGCGGGCTGGCGGATCGCGGCGGTCAGCTGGCGGATCGCGTTCTCGAAGTCGGCGCGCGCATCGACCATCTGCGTTGAGGCCAGCCGCAGCGGAACCGCCGTGCGCGGATCGCCCTTCATCAGCACGGGGAAGATGCGCACGTCTTGCAGTTCCGCGTAGCTCAGTTCGCGCGTGATCCACTGCGAGCGCTGCGCATCCGGGGAGAGCACCACGACCAGCGCGGCAGCGTTTTCGATGGCGTCGGCGATGCGCACTTCCCAGATCGGCGCGCCGGGCACGAGGTCCTCATCCGTCCAGACGGCGAATCCGGTGCGCACCAGCGCATCGCGTAAGCGGTGCATCAGGGGCATATCGGCGCGGCTGTAGCTGATGAAGACGTGATAACCGGTGGGGGGTGTTTCGCGCGCGGCCTCAAACGCGGCCACGAAATGCCGCACGGTGGGGTAGCGTTTGGCGGGGTCTTTTTCGAGCGCGCGCAGCAGCACATCGGCGATCTCTTTGGAGATATCGGGACGGAAGGCGCGCGGATCGGGTGGGGCTACGTCCAGGTGCATACGCATCACGCGGTTAGCGGCGGTGTCGGTGAACGGCGGGCGACCGCACACCATCTCGTAAGCGGTGACCCCCAGCGCGTACTGGTCGGTGGCGGTGGTCAGTTCGTCCGCGCGCCACTGCTCCGGGGGCATGTATTCGGGCGTGCTGTAAAGCAGCGCGTCGTCATACACGCCGTCAAAGGTCTGCGCCAGCTTGGCGATCATGAAGCCGGTGAGGAAGGGCATCCCGTGCTGGTCGTACACCACGCTGTGCGGCTTGACGTTGTAATGCAGAATGCCCTGGCTGTGGACGTAATCCAGCCCCGCCGCGATTTGCAGCAGCAGCGCGGACACGTCGCGCAGGTCCATGCCGCGCCGGGTCCGGGCGATACGGTCGGCAAGCGTGCCGCCGGTCAGCAGGCGCATGGCAAGGTAGCTGACGTTATCCTGCACGCCGTAATCGAAGATCGGCACGATGTGTTTGTGTTCCAGCAGCGCGACCATCTGCGCGGCACGCTTGAACCGGCTTTCGAACTCGTCCAGATGCCAGAGATCTTCGCTCGCGGTTTCGACCGCGACTTCACGCTCCAGGCTGGCCTGTCGCGCGCGATACACTGAACTTTTCGGACCACCCAGCGGCGCAATGAGGTGATAGCCGCCGAGTGTTTGACCTGTGAGGATACGTTTACTCATGAACGCCTGTCCGCGTGCGGGAGCAATCGCCCCAACCTGCCCCAAACCACAGTATAACACTATTTAAACGAGAGACGAAACGAAGCGGGAAAACGGGTGCATTCCAGATTGGGGGCAGAATTTTTTCACCACAGAGATCACAGAGATCACGGAGAAATTATGGG
>CAZMNL010000836.1:0-1829 GCA_964567525.1 uncultured Anaerolineaceae bacterium | reverse complement strand
CCCTCTCCGCGTGTGGAGAGGGGGCCGGGGGGTGAGGTTTTCAAATGGCCTCTTAATCGTACTGCTGTGTGATTCCCCATGCGCCGTCATCGGCTTCGGCGTCCTTGCGCACGAGCAGCAGGTCGGTGGCGTGCCAGACATACGGTTCGAATTCGCGCTGCATGCGTCCGATCAGGTGCGGGTAACGCGCCGCCGGGACGTGATCGCCGATCACCAGGTGGACGGTCAACGGGGCGCGTGTGCCCGGCAGCGGCTCGACCAGCATAGCGACGGCGCGGCGCAGATTGTGCTGCGCTTCGACGAGTTCTTCTTCTGGGCGCAGCGACCACGCCGCCAGGTAATCCTGCATGCCGTTGACCTCGGCTACAATGGCCGTGATCTCGACTTGCAGCGGTAGCTGGTTGCGCGCCCAGCGCGCGAGCTGTTCCTCAACGGCGGCGATGTCCGCCGCGCGGAAACTGCCCGCCAGCGCGATACCGGGCGGCGGCATGTCCTCGATCTCGCCCGCCGCGCGCAGTTCCAGCACCCGCGCGGTTAATTCCTGCGGCAGCGCGATCAGCACGTGATACACCCAGTCCGGCGGCGGGCCGGTTTCCGCTTCAGATTCGGCGGCTGTGGCAGCGGCGACCGTTTCGGTTTGGGTTTCGGTTGGCGTTGGCGTTTTTTGTTCCGGTTCATCTTTGCCGCCTGGATCGCCCTCATCCGGCACGGTGTCGCCGGTTTCCGGTTCTGGTTCGTCTTCCGCGTCAGAGTCCGGCGTGTCGTCGCCGGATTCCGCTTCCAGGGCCGGGGGTGTCTCGCGTGCGCCCTGGTCGCGTGCGCCCTGGTCGCGTGCGCCCTGGTCGCGTGCGATCAAGGTTTGCATCATGCGCGCGGTCGCTTCGGCGATATCGTCTTGCGTGTCGCCTGCGCCGGTTTCAGGTTCGGTTTTGTCGCCCGGTTCGGCGTCTGCTGGGCCGGTCACGGGATCGTCGAGCGCGTCCAGGTCGATCACGTCGAGATCGTCGTCGGGATCGTGCCACACGGAATCGTCGTCGAAATCCTCATATGAGACATCGTCCGGCGGGTCGCCATCAGCGCGGCGGTGGTGGCTCATCGGTCGGGTTCTCCCTTTTAGGCTTGTCCCATCCCCTCTAAGGGAAGGGGACCCCTGAACGTCAGGTGGTGGGAACGCTCAAATAGACGAGTTATTTCTGTGGAGCAGCCTTACTGCGTATGCTGTGGGCGTGGCAGGCTGCCGAACGTGATCAGGTCGATGAACTCGTACTGCACACACTCGCGCGCGGTGGGGTGCGTCAGCATTTCGATCTCGCGCTCGCGCTGCACGTTGTAGGGGCTGAGGGCCAGCAGGTCATCGACATAGCCCGGATGGCACATCAGCTCGGTTACGCCGTCGTCGGGCAGCGTGGTGAGGATCACCAGCAGGTCGCCGAGCGTCACAGTTTTGTCGTAGAACCCCATGTTCAGCGCGGTGGGCCAGAACGGGGGCTGTGGCTGCGCGGCGATCACGGCCTGGAGACGCGCGAGCATGTCCGCGATCACGTCTTCGCCCAGGCCGGGGATCATATTGGTCAGCAGGCGGCGGGTCTGGTCTGGCGGGCCATCGACCATCCCTTCACGCAGCGGGATGCCGTAGCCGCGCGCCGCTTCGAGCATGGCTTCCAACGCGGTGGGGTGCAGGTAGGTGGCGTGGTGGTGCGCGTCGAGGTGGTCGGGCGGCTGCCCGGCGAGCGCGACAAACCGCGCGACCTGCGCGGCGATCTCGCGCTGGATGTGGTCCGGATCGAAGGCGTGGTAGTGCTGCGCCCAGGTGGTGATGTGGTGGAAGT
>CAZMNL010000835.1:0-1829 GCA_964567525.1 uncultured Anaerolineaceae bacterium | reverse complement strand
GACCATTTCGGGCGTCTGGCGCAGCCCGGTGTAAATGACTTCCATGCCGGCATCGCGCAGCGCGCGCGCGATCACCTTCGCGCCCCGGTCGTGCCCGTCGAGGCCGGGCTTGGCGATCAAAACACGGATCGGTTGTTCGCTCATAGGGTTCTATGCTCCATTTACCGCAGAAAAATACTCTACATTCAGCCGCGTTACGGTGACGAGATTATACCGGAAACCGCCCGCCGCGTGTATGGTGGGGGCGGGCGCGGGTCCACGAACAACCTGATGCTGTTCGTGGACCTTTCTAACCAAAAAATCTTGCATTGAGCCGCCGAATTTAGTATAATGACGGTTGTTGGCGCACATGCGCCACTATCATACTCCCCAGTCTTGGTTGCGTCCAACGCTGGGATTCTTGCTCCCCATCCTTGATCGCATTCAAAGATGGGCTTTTTTTTATATACAGGGGGTTTTAAATGAGTCGGGTGATGATTTTTATTGACGCGCAGAACTTCTACAACTGCGTTTGTGATACCCTGGGAGATGACCGGAACGGCAGAAATATTGATTACCCTAAACTGGTCGAAGAACTGATCGGCGACCGTGATTTAATCCGGGTATATTTCTACGACGCACTGCCACCCAGCAGAAACCAATCGGGCAAGCAGCGGTTTTTAGACTATATCGAAGCCCTGCCCTATTTCCGCGTGGTACTGGGAAACGTGGTCAGGCGCGATCCCGGCCCGGATGACTTCTGCCCCCACTGCAAGAAAAAGCTCACCCCCCGCTACGAGCAGAAAGGCGTTGACGTGCGGCTGGCGATTGACATGGTGAAACTCGCCATCGGCAACACCTTCGACGTGGCGATCCTGATCAGCGGTGACAGCGACTTTGTCGACGCGGTGCAGTTGGTGCAGGATCACGGTAAACAGGTCGAACTGGCCTTCATGCGCGAAAACTGCGCGCGAGAACTGCGCGATACCTGCGACACCGCGCGCCTGTTCAACCGCGAATTCATGCGCGACTATTTGCTGGATTGACCGCCGCCGGGCCTGTATTCCGCGACCATCACGCCACCGGACTTCACACGAGTCCGGCGGGCGTTTTTGTGTGGCGTTACCCTGGATCAACGTTTATGATGTTGTTGGCGAATCGCATTTTCATCGGTTCACCTCACCCCAAACCCCTCTCCAGCCTCCGGAGAGGGGCTTAACCGCACATCGCCTCCCCCTCTCCAACTCGTTTGGAGAGGGGGCCGGGGGGTGAGGTTTTCTAATTCGCCAACAACATCCGTTCATCTGCGTCCCATTCCCTTTTCACCACGCCCCCGCAAGTGATGCGTAACGCCCCCGGACATGAGGGTTTATACTGGATGAGTGCGCCCCGCGTGCGGTATAGTCGCGCGCAGTGTACGACTTTCGCCAACCATGCGCGCGGACTCTCGCGCTTATCACACCAGGGACCGTCAACCTATGACCCACAAACTGCACGACGCCAGACGCCAATGGGAGCAAAACACGCTCGACAAGACGCTGAGCCGCTTCCCCGAACGCCAGGACACCTTCACCACCTCGTCGGATATCGAACTGGAGCGCGTCTATCTGCCGCCGGATGAGGCGGGCGAAGCCGAGCAGGATCGCTACCTGGAACAGTTGGGTTTCCCCGGCGACTACCCCTACACGCGCGGCGTACAGCCGACCATGTACCGGGGCCGTTTCTGGACCATGCGCCAGTATGCCGGGTACGCCACCGCCGAAGAAACCAACGCCCGCTACCGCTTCCTGCTGGACGCCGGGCAAACCGGGCTGTCGGTGGCCTTCGACCTGCCGACCCAGATCGGCTAC
>CAZMNL010000834.1:0-1839 GCA_964567525.1 uncultured Anaerolineaceae bacterium | reverse complement strand
GCGCGTTCGAGGTGCAGCGTCACGCGGAACGCGCCGGGCCGCAGGTCGTAGTCCACGCCGCGCACCCAGTGCGCCAGCGCGTCCGCGCCGCTGTGCGTGTCCGTGACCGTGATCTTGTCCATCAGCCCGATGCTGAACAGGTTCACGCCGTTGATCACCGCTCGCCCGTGCGCCTGCACGGACTCTACGCTGAGCGCCGGAGTCGCAAAGCGCCCGACCAGGTATTCGGCATACGCCTGCGCGAAGACCGGGTCGCTCTGCATCGAGAGATCGAGCGCGTGCGCGCGGCGCTCGAACGTGCTTTGACTGGCCGTGTCCTGCACCTCGATCACAAGCGGGTCGTAGGTGCGGATTGGACGCCCGCGCACCTGGAGGTGTGTCACATACAGCGGCCCGGTGGCCGTGTTGGTGATCGTGATCGCGGCGCGCGTGGCCTCGACCGCTTCCAGGCTGACGGCGATATGTGGGCTGGTGGTGTAGTTGAAGCCGCCGCCGTCGCGCTGGTCGTTGACCGTGTAATCGGTCGTGGGCGCGAGCGCGGTCACGTCTTCGGCGGCGATACGCTCGCCGTTCTCGTCGCGGAACAGCGCATGGATCACGCGCGTCTGTCCCGGCGCGATGTGCAGCACGGTACGCGCGGTCCACAGCGTGATCGTCGTACCGACCGTTTCCACCGGGTAAACCGTGATCTGCACCAGGTTCACCAGCCGCGCCATATCCAGCGCCAGCGTGAGTCCGTCCAGCGGGTCAGGCGCGCGTGTCATGGTCCACATCCTCCCATTCGGCGCGGTTCCGCGCCAGGTACGTCACGGCGGCGCGGCGGCTTTGCTGCCACGTGCCCCCGCGCGCGAAAAACGTATAACGGACCGCGCGCGCCTTGTCCGCCAGCGCCGCCAGCGCCTTGTCCGCCGTGATCGCGTCCGGGTCGGCGGTCAGTTCGTAGATCGCCTTACGCCCGTCGCGCGAGACGCGCGCCTGAAACAGCGTGGCGGGCTGTTTGCCGTCCCAGGCGCGATTGAGCCGCGCCAGCGCCGCGCGGAGCGTGCCGCGTTTTTCGTCGCGCAGGTCGAGCGCCGCGCCCGCCTCGATCTCCACCAGGATATAGCCATGCCAGGCCATGTTCACACCTCCGCCAGTGCTGCGATCTCGTCACCGGACAGCAGCACATCCCACAGCGCGACGTGTGCCAGCCGCCCGTGCCAGAACGACAGGGATGTTGAGCGTGTGCCGATGTGCGTATACGATGGCACGCCCGGCGCGCTGACCCCGGATGTGTCGATCACGTTCACGCCGTTTTTCCACACGGCGAAGCGGTTCGCGGCCACGTCCCACCCCACGACGATACAAACCCAGTCTGTATCGCTGTTATCGTTCAATGCGCTGGACTTGTTCGCTGCGGTGAAGTGCAGGCGATTTGCCGCGCCCAGCTTGCGCACAGAAAGATGGCCCAGGTTGATCGCCCAGTCTTCCGTGCCGTCCGACCACGTGCCCGCGTCGATCCTGAACCAGACCAGCGCCGTTCCCGCGTTGAGCGCCACCGCGCTGTTTACCGCGTCCGGCAGCGTGATGTAGTCGTTCACGCCGTCGAACAGCGCCGCCGAGTCGTCGCCGGAGATGCCCGGCTCGCCCCAGGTGACGCCGCTGGCCGTGCCGTGATAGCCACTGCCCGCGAGATCGTGCGCGACCGCGCCTTCGGTTTCGTTCAGCGGCCAGTAGGCCACCAGGTGCCCCGGCTGCACGGCCTGCACGCGGTCGGTATACGCGACCGGCGGCACATCGCCGAGCGCGAGTACGGCGGGTGTGGCCGGATTCTGCAAGCGGTCGCGCGTGAGAAAGGTC
>CAZMNL010000833.1:0-1839 GCA_964567525.1 uncultured Anaerolineaceae bacterium | reverse complement strand
TCCAGCCCTGATCACGCTTGAGCCATTCTACGGTCGCGACCGCCATCTGTTTGCACACCGTCAACGCCGGGCGGAATGGCCGCAGTGGTGTATCAACAATCTCGCCCGACGCGCAATGTTTCCAAACCTGGTGATGTGTTACGTTGGGTTCAAAGAGTGACATTTGACCCACCGGTTGCAAGACACGCTCGTAGTACGACGTCGAGATTACTGCTAAACTTCGGGAGTTTCGTGTCGCGTGCGGTTTTCTGCACGGCATGTGCGGGTAGTGCGGACACTGCCACGGCAAGTCCCAGCGACAGCGTTTGAGTTCTCGTTCGCGCTGCTTTGCCGTGCGATCAGCGGTTTGTCTTACAAGCTGAAATGCGGCGATCAGCCCGGCTTCATTGCAGCGATTGACCGGGCTGCGCCCAACGGGATTGAGACGCCACATCTCACCATCGGGGATCAGATCGAAGTCGAAACGCCGCCCGTCCGGCGTCAGTTGGATACCGATTTTCATCGATCACACCTCCTGTACGGATTTCATCAATCCGCCCAAATCAGCCGGGTCGATGCCAACTGCGTGACACAGGTCTTTCGCCAGCAGCGTGCCGCAGCGGTGACAAAACCCGTAGCCGGTGGCCAGATTGAACGCAAACGAGGGCCGCGCATCGCCGTGCGCGTGGTGTTGGGGATACACACATGGACCGCTCAGCCAAGAGTCCCTGGACTTGAAACCCTGCGCCACAAAGTGATCGACCAACGCATCCACCACACGCGGATTAAGTTCATTGGTCGAGATGTAAGTTGGTTTCCGGCGGGGTGAGTATGTCTTGCGCGGAACTGTGTACCGGGTGAAATCTTCCAGTCGGTAACGCCGGTGCGGGTGCAGTTCAGTTACCTCACATCGAGATGGAGCACGGTGCAGCTTCAGGTTCAATGATCCCGGCAACCTCATGCTTTGCGCACAAGTCAGTGAATCAGCACGTAAGATAGCTGCCAAACCGCGCAAGACTCGCTCTGCCAGTTCGAGGTTTGTCGTGCAATGATCCAGCAGAAAATACAGGTGTACACCCCGGCCTGAACCGATGATGCATGAAGGTGCCGGTTCAAAATCTTGTATCTGCGGCAAGACCTCCTCTGGCGGGCGGTCTATGTCAGCAAATAAAGCCGGTAACGCGAGTAGATCGGCTTTGCCGCCGCGCCGCCAGCGTCCGAGGTTTGTCTTGCGGGTTGCAACCGCTACATATGCGCCCCAGCCCTGCCGGTTGGCATGGGTGAGGCGCTTCAGCGTGCGGGTAAGACATGCCCGATCACCGACCGGGACATGTCGTGAAGGAGTTGGATGCTGCCCATCCGGGTGCATCGCCGTAAATGTGATAAAGCCCTGCTCGCACGGGGCAAACAGGGCTTCGAGAAAAGCCAGTGTATCGGAATACATGGCACACCGCCTAAAACAAGGCAAGCTGCTGAGGCTCAGCCGGTTTGAGCGGAACCCGTTCGGGCTGGCGTTTAGGCCAATCCGGGACTTCAAGTGGCGTCTCATCCGTTTCGGGCGCATCGAGGATGCCCACCTTACGCCGCCGCCGACGCTTGGTGCGTGGCGGTAGTGCGGCAGGACTGGGAACAGGACGCCGCGTTACGCGCTCGTCACTCTCCGCCGTCTCGACCACCACGCCGCCCAGTTCTTCGACGCCAAAGCGAATGAGGTCATCTTCGCCTTCGACGTCGTGCACCGGTTCGGGTTCGGCCACAAACCACGCGCTCTCCGTTGGATCGGATTGCTGCGCATGGCGTGCGAACAGGTCGCGCAGGTCGGTGACAGTTTCATCCTGGTCGATGGCTTTCGCCAGTTCG
>CAZMNL010000832.1:0-1841 GCA_964567525.1 uncultured Anaerolineaceae bacterium | reverse complement strand
GTCGGCGTGGCGCGCGAACTCGCACAGGTCCCACACGATCAGGAAGTACGCATCGAAGCCCATATCGTGAATGATGTGCAGCTCGTGGTCCAGCCGGGTGCGGACCTCCGGGTCATCGGCGCGCGCCCCGTAACGCCACTCCAGCCCCCGCTCGCACAAGAAGCGCAGGTAACTCTGCGCGTCGTAGCCCTCCGGCACGGGGAAGACCGGCAGGTGATAGCCGTCCGAGTCCAGGCTCACGTCGCACATCTCGGCGACCAGCAGCGTGTTATCCAGCGCCTCCGGCACGTCGGCGAACAGCGCCCACATCTCCTGGGGCGAGCGCAGGTGAAAGGTCGGGCTGGTGAAGCGCAGCCGGTTCTGCTCGGTCTTGATGTTGCCGGTCTGGATGCAGAGCAGGGTATCGTGCGCGTCGTAGTCGTCGGCCAGCACGTAATGCACGTCGTTGGTTGCTACCAGCGGCACGCGGGCGTAATCGCGCTGCTCGACCAGCCAGCGGTTGAGGACGTGCAACTGGTCGATCTGGTGGTGCTGCAATTCCAGGAAAAAGTTCTCCGGGCCGAACACGTCCTGGTACCAGCCGATCTGGGCCAGCGCTTCGTCGGCGCGCCCCTGCTCGACCATGCGCGGAATCTCGGCGGCCAGACAGCCGGAGGTAGCGATCAGGCCCTCGCTGTGCGCCGCCAGGAAGTCGTGATCGATGCGCGGGCGGTAGTAGTAGCCTTCCAACTGCGCCGCCGACGCGATCTTGAGCAGGTTCTTATAGCCGGTCTGGTTCTTCGCCAGCAGCAGCAGGTGATAGGGGCGCGTGTCGATCTGCGCGTCCTTGTCGAAGCGCGTGCGGCCCCACTTGGTCAGATACGCTTCCATGCCGATGATCGGCTTGACCCCGGCATCTTTGGCGGCGCGGTAGAAGTCGATCACGCCGAACATCGCGCCGTGATCGGTGATCGCCACCGACCCCATGCCCAGTTCGGCGACGCGATCCACCAGCCGCCCGATGCGGCTGAAGCCATCCAGCAGGCTGAACTCGGTATGTACGTGCAGGTGGACGAAATCTCGATTAGTCATCAGTTGTCAGTTTTCAGTTGTCAGATTCGGGGCGTGAGATCAGAACAAACAGTCGCTTGAGGCCATTATAACACCGCTGGCGGGGCTTGCACCTTAAAATAAGGGCGCAGAGTAACGGGACGTGGGACACGGAGCGCTACCCCGCAGGCGGGCGGCGCTGAATAAAGCTTTGCCCCCAAACCAATTTACATTCTGGCGCAGCGGGGTTATGATAAAGGCAGTGTTTGAATGCGAACTCCCCTCATAACATTTTTTGCGGAAAGGTAGCCAACCCTATGCAAGACCTCACCGAAGCGTTTGTCGAACTGATCCGGTGGGCCGCGACTGAACTGCCTGCCGACATGGAACGCGCCCTGCGCGACCAACTCGAAGAAGAACGCCGCCGCCTGGCACGGGATTTGCATGACGACACACTACAATCCATTATTGCGCTCAAGCAACGGGTGCAGTTGGCACAAAAGAACGCTACGGATGAAACTTCGCAGAAATCCTTGAAGGAACTGGAAACCATTGCCGAGCAGACCATCGAGAACCTGCGCCGCACTACCCGTGCCCTGCGCCCGATCTATCTCGAAGACCTGGGTCTGGTCACAGCATTGGAAATGCTGACACGGGAATCGGAGTCTGTTTCGGGTGTCAAGACCACGTTCCAGAAACAGGGGAGTGAAAAACGCCTGGCAGCGCCGATTGAGTTGGCCCTGTATCGCATGGCGCAGGAAGCCCTTAGTAATGTTTCTCGTCATGCGCAGGCTTCGCAGGCCAGCTTGAGC
>CAZMNL010000831.1:0-1843 GCA_964567525.1 uncultured Anaerolineaceae bacterium | reverse complement strand
GCGGTAGCGAGAATGGGATATAGGGCGCGCCCTATATCCCATTCTCGCTACCGCATCACGAAGGCCAGCAGGTCGCGCAGGCGGTCGGCGAAGTGCAGCGGGTAGTCGTGCGCGAGATCGACGTGGCGCTCCATCTCGATCTTGACCCCGGCCTCGCGCAGCAGCTCGACCAGCCGCTCGGTGCCGGTCACGAACTGGTCGCGGTCGTCCGCTAGCAGCAAAGTCGCCGCCGCGATCGCGCCCGCGATCAGCACGCCGCGCAGGTCGCGCCCCCGCGCCTGCTGGATGATCGGATCCCAGAGTTCCGGCTCGCGCGTCAGCGGCCCGCCGGGACACACCGCGATAAAGCCGCGCGCCGGGATCGCGCCCGTCACGGTCTGCTGGATCGCCATCTCCGCCCCGCGCGAGAAGCCGCCGGTCACGATCTTGGCCGCATCAATGCTGTAGCCGCGCGTCAGGGCGCGGTAGTGCATCTGGATTTCGCGCGTGCCGCGTGCGAGATCGTCCCAGGCGAAGGACAGCGCCCCCTCGGTATCCAGCGCGGCGGCCTGCGACGACTGCGGCAGCGCCACCATCCAGCCGTGCCGCGCGATCTGCTCCCAGTGGGCGCGGTGCCAGCGCACGCTGCTGTAATTGCCGTGCAGCGCGATCAGCAGCGGGAACGGCTCCGCGACCTCGCCGGGGTGGATCGTCAGCAGCTCCGGGCGCGCGGCGACCTGCGCCTGCCGCTTGAGCACCTCGGACTCGGCGCGCAGTTGTTCGTACTCCGGCAGGTCGCGCAGCACGTCGAGATCGGAGTCCTGCCAGTAATGCTCGCCCAGCCAGAACCCGCCCCGCAAAACCTGTTCCAGCGCCTCGAATGCCTGCCCGGTATCGTTCAGGCGCGCGGACATGCACGCCTGCACATAGCCGAGAAACTGCGCATTCTGCGGGAACTGCTCCGCGCCCCGCTGCGCAATACGCCGCGCCCACGCATAATCCCCCTCGGCGTACAGTTCCATGATGCGCCCGAACAGGTCTTCAAATGTTGCATAGTCTCGTTCATCCGGCATGGTTGTTATAACTCCTGTTGCAGGACAAGATAATGATGTGCTGCCTTATGCCGTCTCATTGATCACCGGCAGCCACAGCGTGAAGATCGCGCCGGTCTCACCGTCGGTGCGCTGCTCGTTGCTGACCGGCTCGATCCATCCCGCGTGACGTTCAATGATCGCCTTGGCAATCGACAGCCCCAGCCCCGTCCCGGAAACGCCCGACTGCTGCGCCGCCGATCCCCGGAAAAAGCGCGTGAACAGTTTGGCACAGTCCTCAACGGTCAGGCCCGGCCCGCTGTCGCAGATCGTGACCCCGGCCCAGTCGCGGTCCTCCCGCGTGGTGGTGATGGTCGCCAGCGTGACCGTGCCGCCCGCCGGGGTGAAGCTCAGCGCGTTGGTCATGATGATGCTGATCGCCTGCTCCAGCAGGCCGGGGTCCGCGTGGACCGGTGGCAGCGTGTGCGGCGACATTTCCGCGTCAAAGCGTAGATTCAGTTCGCGTTTCTGCGCGAGCGGGCGGCGGTCGTTGACCAGCCGCGCGGCCAGCACGCTGAGGTCGGTGGGCTGTAGATTGAAAGCCGTGCGGCCCTGGTCAATGCGCGAGAGCGTCAGCAGGTCGTCGATGATCAAGGTGAGGCGCTCGGTTTCGCGTTCCAGCACGTTCAGATGGTAATCAACGCGCTGCGGGGCGGCGCGCACCAGGTCGTAACGCAGCTTCATACTGGTGATCGGCGTGCGCAGTTCGTGCGAGACGTTGGAAACAAAATCGTCCTTCATGCGCTGAACTTCTTTAACGGCGGTCACGTCCC
>CAZMNL010000830.1:0-1843 GCA_964567525.1 uncultured Anaerolineaceae bacterium | reverse complement strand
GGTCGAAACCGAGGTGCGTCTCGACGCCGAGGGTCACGGCGGGCGAGATCGCCGTGGCCCCGATCGCGCGGTCGAAGGTTGTCGCCTGGAGGGTCAAGAGCAGCCCGGTCGGCAGCCCGCCGGGGACCCGCTGCTGGCTGCGCTGCAAACCGATCACCCCGCCGTACAGACCACAGCGGCGGAAGTGCTGGCGCGCATCGGAGACGTGCGCGCGGTGCGCTTGATGGTGCGCGTGTGCGAAAACACCCCCTCAGCGGACGTATACCACCGCGTCAGCGACGCGCTCTACCGCTTCCAGAATCCCGCCGCCGTGCCGGAACTGATCCTTGCGTTGCACGAAGAGTCCACCGGGCGCAACCCACACCTGAATCTCGCCGATCACGTCGCGCGCACGGCGCTAGAGCGCATGACCCGTATGATGTTCGGGGACGATGCGCGCGCCTGGGCCGCGTGGTGGGACGAAGAAGGCCGCGCGCGTATGATGGGCGAGTAGGCGCGCATTTGCGATTCGATCTACACTTAGGGCAGCAGCGGGGGGCAGGAAAGCCGCTGCAAGAGATGGGGATCGCTAGCAAATCAGGTGACTTATGAGCGAGTTTAACGCGAACGAATCGTTTGATCTGTCGGAATACAACCCCACGTGGTCGGAGATGTTCCAGCGGGAAAGCGCACGCCTGGAAGCCGTGTTCGGGGATGATGCGGTCGATATCAAACACGTGGGCAGCACGTCCGTGCCGGGGCTGCGCGCCAAGCCAATTATCGATATCCTGGTCGCGGTCGAGGCGTTCGACTCGCTCGACTCCTACTGCGAACGCCTGCAACCCCTGGGCTATCAGCATCACCCGCACGACAACGAGGACGAGCGCCTGTTCTTCTGGAAGGGCATCCCGCGCACGCACCACCTGCACATCGTCGAATATGCCACCTGGGAACACCAGCGGCATGTCATCTTCCGCGACTACCTGCGCCGCCACCCCGATATCGCGCGGCGTTACGCCGAAGTCAAAGAGGAACTGGCGACCGCCTTCAACCACGACCGCCCCGCCTACACGCGCGGCAAGACCGCCTTTATCCGCGCGATCATGGATCGCGCCGTCGAAGAAATGCTCGACCCGGCGATCCGCAAGCTGATCGCCGAAGCCGAAAAACAGGCCGGAGACGGGGATCGCGCAGCGGATGCCGCCGCCAGTGCCGCCGCCCGCCCTGCTGCTGATAGCGCCGACGATACCACCAAGGATGACCCCGACCTTGCCCCCTGAGATTCCCGATACCGTCCGCTGCCCGCATTGTGATGCCCGCATGATCCCCGCGCCGGAGGGGGCCGGGCTGTGGTGCCAGTTTTGCGGCGTCATAGTGGATGACGAATCCGCGCGGAAGACCGCCGCCGATCTGCACAATATGCAGGCGCAGCAGCCCCACGCCTACGACCCGCCCGGCGCAACCTGGAACATGGACCCCGACCTGTGCCGCGCGCTTGACGACGCCTGGCACGACATCCAGCGCGGCGACCTGACTCTGGCACGCTGGACGCTGCAACGGGCGCAGTCGCGTTTTGCGGACAGCGCCGACCTGTGGTACCTGTTTGCGCTGACCGCCGAGGCCCCGCGCGAGAAAAGTATGCATCTGGACCGCGCGCTGGCCTTGCAGCCGTATCACGAGTATGCGTGGCGCGAGCGGGGCGTGCTGGATGGCGTGATCCCGCCCGGTGACGCGCCCGACGATTCGGACGCCGTCGCCGATGCTGCTGACGGCGAGGTGGCGGGCGCATCCGACACGCAGGAATGCCCGTTGTGCGGCGGGTTTATCGCCTACAGCGCGGCAGCCGGGGCGGTCCTATGCGGGC
>CAZMNL010000829.1:0-1848 GCA_964567525.1 uncultured Anaerolineaceae bacterium | reverse complement strand
GGGCGGGTCGTGGCTCGGCAGTCCGAACGGTCTGCGCGGCGCGGATCGCCTCAGGTACTCACCTGTGTTCGCGGTCAACTTCGTGGGTTTTCGGTGTGCGCGCGTCCCCTAACGTGTGCGCTCACCGCCCCCGCCCGGCGGTGAAACCACCGGGCTATAACTCGCAAGCACCGTAAACGGCGCTGTACAGGTAGGCTGCTCCCCCGGTTAGCGCCCTTCAGGGTGCTTTAAGCAACGCGCAGCGTTGCCGCTATAGCCTGGGTCTTGTAGGCCCAGGCGACGGTCGATCACCGCCCGACTCCCCCACCAACCGCGTCTGCACACGCGCCCACGTGCGGCAGAACGCGCAGTCCCCATCCTCAAACGTGGTCGGCTGGCCGCAGGTCGGGCAGGTGTGCAGTGCGAGACGCGCCTGCACGCCGTCGAACAGGCCGTGCTGCTCCCGCGCGCGCAGGAAATTCTGATAGAACTGCAACTTCAGGCCGGGACTCTCCAACTCCATGTCGTTGAGGATCTCTTTGTGGCGCGTGGTGGTCGCGCCGGTCGCGTGCGGGCATTCCTCGTAGACGTACTCGATCCCGCGCACGATGGCATACGCGGCCATTTCGCGCTCGTAGAAGCGGAACAGCGGCTTGACCTTGCGCGCGAGTCCGGGGTGCGAGGGCGGCATCACCGGCCCCTGCCGCGCGAGGTACTCGACCGACCATTGCAGCGTGTTTCCAAACAGCACCGCCGCCTCATCATCGAGGTTGTGCCCGGTCGCCAGCGCGTCGTAGCCGTGATCGCGCGCCACGCGGTTCATGATGTGGCGCTTGCTCAGCCCGCAGAGTGAGCACGGTTTCTCGCGCCCGCGCCGCGTCAGACGTGCCGCCACCGGGATCGTCGCGCCGTAGACCTGTTCGACATCGACGGTGTGCAGCGTCAGCCCACCGCCGCGCGACGTGATGAAGTCCTGAATGTAGCTGTAGCTCTCGCCGCTGTAGTGCGGTTCGCCCGCGTCCCCGTCGATGCCCAGGCCGATATACAGCCCGTCCGCGTGGTAGCCGAGTTCGAGCAGGATATCCCACAGCGCGAGACTGTCCTTGCCGCCGCTGACCGCCACCAATACGCCATCCGCGCGCGTGAACATGGCGTATTCACCGATGAAGCGCGCGGTCTGCTTGTGGACCCATTCGACGTAATGCGGGCCGCACAGCGCGAGCTTGTGCTGCCGCATGTTGATCACGGCTTTTTCGCCGCAGTGACGGCACGTCAGCGGGCCGTGATAGCGTTTGCGCATGGGGAACTGCTCCTTAAGGGATTCACCGCAGAGGGCGCAGAGAGTTTTAAGGGAAAAGCTGAGAGATGCGATCATCCGCCGGAGATCGTGGCGATCAGCTTCACGCGGTCGCCGGGCAGGATCATGACTTCATCGGTGATCAGCGCGCCGTCGCGCGTGGCGAGCACGGTTTCCGGGTTCAGGCCGCACGCCTCAATCGCGGAGCGCACGGTCACGCCGGGCTTGATGGCGAAGGTTTCGCGGCGGAAAACCAGGGTCGCGCTGTTCGCGGTGGGTGCGTCCAGCAGGATGTGCCTGGGTGTGTCGGTCATGATGCCTCCTGGCGTGGCTTACGGGTGAATGCGGCGATACAGCGCGCGGGCGAGGTCGCCCGGCGGCAACGCTGCCGGGGCGGGCGAGGTCGCGCGCGTCGGTGGGCGCGCTGTCACTGCGTCGTGTCGCTGCTGGAGACGGCGGGCGCGTCCGCGAGCGTCTGCGGCATGGCGCGGTCGTCATGGGGCGGCCTGCCGTAGACAAACTCGTCGAGCCGCTGCGCGGCGAGATCGCGCGGGACCTGGAACATCTGCGCG
>CAZMNL010000828.1:0-1848 GCA_964567525.1 uncultured Anaerolineaceae bacterium | reverse complement strand
TCTTGCTTCGGGAACTTTCGAAAACGCGGACTCATTTTTGCACGACTACTTAGCCAATTGCCTGATAGATTGGCAGGATAGGGAGCAATTGAAAACTATCGCTCTTGGTTGGTTGGAATTCCCCCGCAAACAAGATTTGCAGGGGCAGCTATTGACCGGCAGGGATTTGATGCGTGCAGCCATCGACCAATTGCTCGGTCCATTGCCTCCGAATCCCTCGATTCAGAAGTTCGAAATCGCGCTGCAAATCGATACTGGAAATACGATATACAACGAATTTGATGATGTCGAAGCGGCCCTGGATTTCCTCAAAACGTATTTCAGAAATCCTGAGAATATTCTGAAACAAATTTCACCCCGTAGAAGACATGACAGAGAAGATTTTGACGTAGAAAACACTTAGTTTTTTGCCACGCTTTGTGACAATACTCTCGCTCTCTGCTTGCCGCGCGGGGAGCGCGCCTACTCCCCGCGCGGACGTTTGCGCTCGGCCAACCAGCGGCGCAGCATGAAAAACGCAACCACCACCAGCGGCAGCGCAACCGCGTTCGCCGCCGGACCGTCGTCCATCGCCAGGCCCAACGCGCCGATCCCCAGCGTGAAGACCGCCGCCGCGACCAGCGCGACCAGCGCGCACCACATCCCGACCGCGCCAGGCGCAATCCCCAGCGGCGCGATCTGCCGCCGCATGACCATGCGCCACGCGAAATAACCGCCAAACGCCGCCATGAAGTACGTGCCGAACAGCCCCACATACGGCAGCGCCAGCGCGTCACGCAGCAGCAGGTTAATGCCCGTGCTGAGCACCACCCCCGCCAGGATGCCGGTCATGGCGGCGCGTTCCTGTCCCGGATCGACCGGCGGCAGGGAGTCCGGCGGGCGCGTGGTTTTGTTTGCGCGCGCCATCAGCGTTCATCTCCACTGCCGGAGAGCGTGCCGTGCTGCTTGCGCGCGGCGAGCTTGGCGAGGTTTTCGGCGGCGATCTCGTCCATATCCAGGCCGAGTTCCGCCGCCAGCCGCGCCACGTACCACAGCACGTCGCCGAGTTCCTTCTTGATCGCGGCGACGGCGGGTGCGTCGAACTGCCCGCCGTTATCGCGCAGCACCTTCTTGACCTTCTCGGCCACTTCCCCGGCTTCTCCGGCGAGTCCCAGAGTCGGGTAGATCGGGTTGTGGCCCGCGCCGGGATATCTGGCGGTGTCCCCGGCGCGTTCCTGGTATTCGCGGAACGTCAGCGGCATCAGCTTTGCTCCTGGGCCTGCATCGCCAGCGCAATCGCGCCTATCACGCCCGCGTCATCACCCAGGCCCGGCGGCACGATGTAATCCGCCATGCCGGTCAGCAGGCGGTCGTGCTTCAGGTAGTTGTTGAGCAGTTCAGCAGTCTTGGCGCGCACCATCGGGAACAACTGCTGCTGGTGCATGACGCTGCCGCCCAGGATGATACCCTGTGGCGAGAGGATCGCGGTCACGGCTTCGCAGGCGTGCGCGAGATAGTGCGCCTCGATCTCCCACGCGGGATGGTCGGCGGGCAGGTCTTCGCCGGGCACGTTCCAGCGCGCCTTGAGCGATGGCCCGTTGGCGAGTCCTTCCAGGCAGTTGGGATGAAACGGGCACACGCCGCGATCCAGCGGATCGTCGGGGTGCATGGGCAGCAGGATGTGGCCCATTTCCGGGTGAATCAGGCCGTGCAGCATCGTGCCGCCGACCATGCCGCCGCCGCCGATCCCGGTCCCGACTGTGAAGTACACGAACGTATCCCAGTCCTGCGCCGCGCCCCAGCGGTGCTCGCCCAGGGCCGCACCGTTCACATCCGTGTCGAACCCGACCGGGATACCGGGGAACGCCT
>CAZMNL010000827.1:0-1848 GCA_964567525.1 uncultured Anaerolineaceae bacterium | reverse complement strand
TTCTTCAACCGTGCCCATCCAGTTTTCCTTGACGACGATGGTTCCGTAGGGCAGCGCGCCGTCGCGGTGCAGCGAAGCCAGGCCGCGATCATTGACGAAAATACGGACCGCGCTGCCGTGCGGCTCACCGCTCGCCAGCGGGCCGGGGAAGTCATCGGTTTCGGTGTCCGGCCAGGAACCCCACTCGGTATAGGGGCTGGTTTCCAGCACGTAATCGATCACGGCCTGCCCGGCGGCTTCCGGCAGCGGGTCGTTGTAGACGGCGGCAGGTTCTTCACCGAACGCATAGCGCGTCAGGTAGTCCGCATTGCCTTCTTGCGAGTGGCAGCCAATGCAGCCCTCGACCGCGCCCTCGGCATCAATCGCGCTGCCATCACCGGCGGCCTTCAGCCAGAACCAGTCGCCGCCTTCGGGGTTGAAGCCCTCGACCTTGTACATCACGGTCAGCGCGGCGAGTTCGCCGGGTTCTTCAACCGTGCCCATCCAGTTTTCCTTGACCACGATGCTGCCGTAGGGCAGCACCCCGTCGAAGTCGTCCGCCGCGATGCTATCCAGCGCCACGTCGTTGACGTAGATCACCACCGTGTTCCCGTGCGGCGCGCCACTCATCAGCGGGCCGCCGAAATCGCTCCAGCGGTCAGCGGGGAAAGTTCCCCATTCCGTATAAGGATTTTGATTCACAATGTAGTCGAGCAAGGCTTGCCCATCAGCGGCGGGGCCATCCTGTGCGGCCAGCGTGCCGGGCTGGTCGGTGTCGTGCGCCATGACCAGCGCGCCTGTGAGCAGCGACAGGCTCAGGACGATGAATACTGTCAAATAGAAGGATGTTATTTTGCGGTACATATGTTTCCTCTTTCCTCTCGTTGATTTCGTGCGGATGGATGATTACTCATACCCTGTTTATGTAGCTGCGTTGTAGGAGTGGGAGTATGAGAAACCTGAGGACGTATATGCATCAGTATACGGGGATATATTTTTCACGTCAATTTTCTTAAACTATTGCGCGCAGTTCTAAATGATTTACTCATTAAACCCTTATCTGCCTGTTGTTGCGCCAACAGCCGGGCAGCAAAACGGGTCGCGCAGGCAACAAAAACGCCGGACGGGGCTATCCCCTATCCGGCGTTGTGGTGCTCGCGTGGTGTGCTTATTGCACGACCTGTTCGGGTACGTCTTCCTCGTACTTGGTCGGGCACTTGAGCGTGATTTCCTCGGCATAGAACACCGGCTCACCGTTGACCATTTCCAGGCGTCCCGACATAATCGCCTGCGCTTCGTGTTGCAGCAGGTCGGGGATTTCCGTGTCGTAGGCGATCACCTGAAGGCGCGTGGCGTCGGGGTCGTTCACGGCGTAATACAGCACTGCCGCCAGCCCGCCCTGCTCGCGGATCGCGTCGTTGTTATTGGGGATGTTGGCGACCACAAAATGCAGTTCGTTCTTTTCGGGGTAGAAGATCGGATCGCCATCCACCGCGCCGGAAACGCGCACCTTTTTACCCATCATCGCTTCGTCGGTCAGCAGGTCATCCACCGTGACGTAGTAGCGCGCGCCGATACCGGTCCCTGAAAACATCAGGTAAACAATCGCGCCCAGCATCGCCACGCCCACGATCATGAACTTCCAGCGCCCGGAGCGTTTGACCGCCTGCCGCTGTTCGTTCAGTAGTTCGGACTTTTCCCATTGTATTTCTGTCATAAAATTACGCTTTCCCCAATTCTAGCGCGGGTTCGATTCCGTGAACGTCTACCATACCGCGTCAATGATTATTGTAGCAGCGGTGCGGTGGATTATACAAGCTGATTGGGTGCGTTTCAAATTCGGGGCAAAAAGATACACCACAGAGTACA
>CAZMNL010000826.1:1346-1849 GCA_964567525.1 uncultured Anaerolineaceae bacterium | reverse complement strand
AGTTGGACCGGCTGAGGGTGCCCCGGCGCAGCCTGCCGCCCCCGCCGTGAGTTATCCCGGCTTCCCGCCCAACGCGACCGTGATCACAGCCACGCCCGGCCCGGCGGGGGTCTGCGCCACGCACAGGATTACGCTGGGTGAGACGCTCTACAGCATCGCGCGGCGCTACAACGTCACGGCGGAACAAATCCAGGCGCAGAATCCCGCGTTGATCCTGACGATTGACCAGATCAACGCCGGGGACGAAATCCTGATCCCGTGCCCGCAGATCGTGGTCACGGCGACGCCTGCCGTCCCGGTCGTGACCAGCGTACCCGGCACAGACCCCAACACCCCGGCAACCGGCACGATTGTGCATATTGTGGTCCCCGGCGATACGTTGTTCAGCATCGCGCGGCAGTATAATGTCGATGTGCTGCAACTGATGGCGAACAACGGCTACACGCAGGCCAACATGAACCTGATCTACGAGGGCGACCGGATTCTGGTTCCCGGCCAGCCGG
>CAZMNL010000826.1:0-1336 GCA_964567525.1 uncultured Anaerolineaceae bacterium | reverse complement strand
TGTCGATCCGGGCATCACGCCGACGCTGACGCCGTACATCGTGATCGTGACTCCGGCGCAGTAAGCGGGCCGCCGGGTGGATACATTCGGGGAGCGGCTCGCACGGGTGAGCCGCTCCCTGCTTTTTGGGAGCGGCATCAGTTTACAGTGGTCAGTAGTCAGTATGATCGGCGTCCTGCGGCGACAGCCTGTGCTGACAACTGTAAGATACTGCTGGCGAATTAGAAAACCTCACCGCCCGGACGCGACCGCAGGTCGCGCGGGGTTTTGGGATGAGGTAAACCGGCGAAAATTCGATTCGCCAACAACATCTGACTGCTGACTGCTGACTGCTACACGAGAGAAACGCACCATGCCCAATCTGGACGAAAAAATCCTGTCATCCGAAACGATCTACGAAGGGAAACTGGTCCGGCTGTACAAAGAGATCATCGAACTGCCCGACGGATCGCAGACCTTCCGCGAGGTGATCCGGCATCCCGGCGCGGTGGCGATGGTCCCGCTGCTGGATGATGGGCGGATCGTGCTGGTGCGGCAGTATCGCACGGCGGTGCGCATGGTCACGCTGGAGATTCCGGCGGGCACGCTCGAACCAGACGAGGACCCCGAACGCGCCGCCACGCGCGAGCTGCAAGAGGAAACCGGCTATAAGCCCGGCACGCTCGAACGGCTGACCGGGGATTACACCGCGCCGAGTTATAATACGGAGTTGATTCACATCTACCTGGCGACCGGCCTCACGCCGTCGCGGTTGGCGGGCGACGAGGACGAGTTTATCGACGTGGTGATACTGCCCTTTGACGAGGCGCTGGCCCGCATGGAGCGCGGCGAACCGATGGACGGAAAAACCATCATCGGCCTGTTGTGGACCGCGCGCCGCCTGGGGCGGTAAGATAAGAGCAGGAGTCGTCAGTTATCAGTAAACAGTTTTCAGTCCAGGCTGCGCGCGCTCAACTGACCACTGATGACTCCCGCGCGCTGCGACGATTCGCCGGGCTGCGCGTAGATACAGGTAGAACACACGCATCACGAGGATTACACCACATGAGCAACGAGTCGCTGATCGGGCGAACTATTGGCAATTACCGGATCATCAGCCGCCTGGGGCGCGGCGGCATGGCGACCGTCTACCGCGCGCGGCAGGTCAACATGGGCCGCGACGTGGCGGTCAAGGTCATGAGCGCCGAACTCGCCGAAGACCCGCAGTACGAAGCGCGCTTCGAGCGCGAGGCGCAGGTGATCGCCAGCTTGCAGCACCCGCGCGTGCTGCCCGTGCATGACTTCGCCGACCTCGAGCCGCCCGGTCTCGATGCGCCCGGCGATGATCCGACGGTGA
>CAZMNL010000825.1:0-1854 GCA_964567525.1 uncultured Anaerolineaceae bacterium | reverse complement strand
GCACAGGCTGCACCTCATAAGGACACGAATTCCATGCCTGCTGTTCCGCTGCCCGATGGCGCGCTGCACGTCCGCCAACCCGAACCCGATCTGCGTTACGACATGGGCAATACGCGCCTGTTCGCCGCCTTCGATGGCGCGGGGAATATAACCCGCTTCCAACTACCGGAAGGCATCACCGTGCTGACGCGCTGGAACGTCAGCGCGCGCATTGACGGCGTGCCCGTACAGTGGACCGACGCCGAAGCCATCGGGCGCTCGTGGACTCTGCGCGGGATCGCGCTGGGCGTGGCGGTCACGCTGCAATCGGCGTGTGACGAAACGAGTCCCGCGCTGGCGCAGGTCTGGACACTGCGCAACGCCGGGCACGCCGACCGCGTTTTTACGCTGCGCATTGACACCGGGTTCGAACTGCAACGGCCCGATGTGCGCTTCGGGTCGGGATCGCTGACCGCGCGCACCTATGACCTGCTGCAAAATCAGCCCGCCATGCACCAACTGCTCGGCTACCGCCGTCACCGCGTGCTGGATTGGATCGGCAAATGGCAGAAATCCATGCGCCCGCGCGCCAACGGCAAACTGGCGATCACGCCGCTGCGCGACGGCGTGCAGGTCCAGGGCGACGGCGGCGCGACCGTGCGCGCCGGGGCGCTGCTGCAAACGCACACGATCAAGGAAGACAGCGCAGAACTCAACTGGCGACTCACCATCCCGCCGGGCGATACGCTCGCACTACCGGTGATGCTCGCCGCCGACTCGCGCCCGGAGTCCGTCCCTGACGCAGACCCGGCAGGGGCCGCCGCGATCCTGGAAGACGCGAACGCTTACCGCGCGTGGCTGTCGAGCGCCTTCGAACACGCCGATCCGCTGCTGCGCAGTCTGTACGTCGCCTCACTGAATGTGGCGCTGGCGATGTACAAGGAACTGCCCAGCGGTTACGCGGGGCTGTGGGCCGGACCGGGTTACGCCTTCCCGCCGCGCGTGTACTTCCGTGACAGCTATTGGACCGCGCTCAATATCCTGCCCTACCGCCCGGAATGGGTGCGGCGGCATCTGCTCACGCTGGCGGCGGGCGTGCATCCCGACGGGACGTGTCCCAGCGGCGTGATCGATCCCGCGATCCTGCCCTTCGAAGACCAGGAGACGCCCGGCGTGACCGATTGGCTGGCGGACCACCACGACTCGCCCGCGTTTTTCGTGCTGCTGCTGGCGGAGTACGTGCGCTGGACCGGCGACACCGCGATCCTCAACGAACGCCTGGACGATGGGCACACGCCCTGGGACCGGGCGCGGGCCGCGCTGCGCCGCCTGACCGCGCATCCCGCCAAGGCGCACGCGCCTAACGACTGGGCCGACAACGTGCTGCGCAGCGAGTGGGTCGCCTACGATCTCGCGCTGCTGGTCGGGGCGCTGCACACCGCCGCCGAACTCGCCACGCTGCGCCGTGACACCAACGCGGCCACCTTCACGCAGGACGCCCGGCAGATCGCGCGGCTGCTGGATGTTCACTGCTGGGACGCCGAACGCGGCTATTACATCGACTACCGCCGGACGCAGAAAAACCCCTACACGGAAACCCATCTCGCGCTTGATGCGCTGCTGGCGCTGCGCTACGGAGCCGCGCCGGACGACCGCGCCGAGTCGATCCTGGCGGCGGCGCGCGCGACGCTGCAAACGCGCCACAACCCCGCGCAGCCCTACGGCGACTGGGGCGTGATGTGCTGCTATCCCCCGTATGGCAAACGCGCGGACCTGTTCGCCAAGTCTGCGCGGGCGTACAATTATCACAACGGGGCGGAGTGGCCCTACCTGAGCGCGATGTACGCCGAGATTCTGCTCGAACGCGGCGATCCC
>CAZMNL010000824.1:0-1857 GCA_964567525.1 uncultured Anaerolineaceae bacterium | reverse complement strand
TTCGTCCCCGAAGAGGTATTCGGCGATGGTCTTTGCCATCTGCGTCTTGCCGACGCCGGTCGGCCCGATGAACAGGAACGTGCCCAGCGGTTTCTGCGGGTCGTTCATGCCGCTCTTGACCATCGTCATCAGGTCCACCACCGCGCCGACCGCGTCGGTCTGGCCGAGGATGCGCTCCGTGAAATAGCGTTCTACGTCGCTCACATCCATGCGCGCCTGGTCGTTGACGATGAACTCCGGCAGGCCGCTGCTGCGTGAGAAGGCGCTGATCACGTCCTGGCGGTCTACGCGCGCGCTCTGGATGCGGCGCAGCAGGCTGCTGGACCGCGCCGCGACGTGCGCCGATTGCAGGCGCGTGGCTTCGGCGGCAGTTTCTTCCAATAACGTAATCGCCTTGCCGGGGAAGGCGCGGTAGGGCCAGAAGCGGCGGCTGAGTCCGACGCTGATTTGCAGCGCGTCCGGCAGAATGCGCGCGTTAAGCTCGCGTTCCAGGTCGCGCGAGACGTTGCCGAGCATGGAGAGCGTCTCTTCTTCCGACATGCTGCCGATATCAATGCGCCGGAAGAGCGTGATAAAGCTCGATCCCAGGTTTTCGGCCATCGTCAGGCGTTGGGCGGAGGCTTCGCCGATGATCGAGACTTCACCGCTGGCGATGTGCGGCTTGAGCGCCATGCCGACGTTGGCATCGCTCTTGGACCAGCGCCCGACTTCCAGCAGGCCGGGCAGGTCGGGGACGTAGAGAATGTGCTGGCGTTTGCGGCACTCGTCCACGATATCGTTGATGCGCTCTTCCCACGTGCCGACATACTGCGCGCCCGCGATGATGCGGTCCGGCGTGATCATCCAGATTTCGCGCCCGTGCAGCGCGGGGTTACAGTCCTCGCCCTGGATGCGGCGGATCACCTCTTGGATCACGGCGGTCTTGCCGGATTCCGACGGGCCGGTGACGAGCACGCTGTTATGGCGCTGCCCGGCGAGGATTTGCAGCACGGCCTCGACCTCGTCTTCGCGGTGGTAGGCGCGGCGGAAGCGACCTTCGGCGGCCTGCGCGGTCATCTCGATGCCGACTTCCTTCAGCGCCCAGAACTTATCCTCTTCCTGCTGCTGTTCCCCGCCGCCAGGGAAGAAGCGCGGCTCCTGTTTGCCTTTCGGCTTCTTGACTGTGACGGAGACATCCAGCGTATCCAGAAATTCGCTGCGCGCGTGGTGGAAGGTTTGCAGGCTTTCGAGCGTTTCGTTATCCAGCCAGGAGGTAATCTCGGTGCGGGCGGTTTCTTCGAGTTCGTTCCAGTTGTAGGCGTAGAACATCAGGGGCGGTTCGCCCAGGCGCGGCACGGTGACGACCAACTGCTTGTCCTCGTCCTGGCGCACCAGCAGTGATATCAGCAGTTGGACCTGTTCGCGGCGCTTTTTGCGCTTTTTGCGGTCGATGGGGCGCACCGCCACCTGGACCTTGCGCATGGTCAGGCTGGAGTCGAACTCAATGTGCTGCAAGCGGTGCGGCGGCATATCCTGGACGCGCTCTTTGACGGCCTCGGCGAGGTCCTTTTTAAGCTCCGTCAGGTTCGGCCCGTAGGCGCTCAGGTCCCAGAAGGCGAGCGGGATGGCGGTATAGGTGCGGTTGCGGTGTTTTTGCACGTACAGGTGAAATTTAAAGTCCATAGCGTTATGCAGCCCCGTTCTTAACCCGTTACCCGGTGCGAGCAGTACAATGCGGAAGCCTGATTATACCTGCGTTTGTTTGAATCGTGGTAGGCGTGTATTGCTGATCGGTTGTATCCGGTCTGCGGCTAGTACGGCGCAGCAGAAGTCCTACACCGGTTGTAGGGGCGGGTTTGGAAACCCGCCCAGGGCGAC
>CAZMNL010000823.1:0-1857 GCA_964567525.1 uncultured Anaerolineaceae bacterium | reverse complement strand
GCTGCTGGGCGGCGGGCTGCTGACGTGGTTGTTCATCGTGGACGGGCTGATCGACGCGACGGGGCAGATGTCGCTGCCCTTCGCACCCAAGTACGTCACCGAGTTCGGCAATCTCGACAAGACCGCGCTCGGCGCGCTGATGGCGCTGATGCACCTGGTCAGCGCGGTGATGATGTGGCCCGCCGGGATGCTCGCCGACCGCATCGGCGAGCGGCGCGTGATGGCGCTCGGTGCGGGGGCGGCGGTCGTAGCCTGGGCGCTGCTGGCGGCGCTGCCCTACCGCGCGTTTTTCGTGATGGTCTTCATCACCGGCGGGATCAGCGGCGCGCTGTTCGGCCCGGCGTTTTCGGCGCTGGTCAGCAAGGCCGTGCCGAAAACGTCCCTGGGCATGACGTGGGGCGTGTTCATGACCGCGATGGGCGTGCTGGCGATCCCCGCGCCGTATCTCGGCGGCCTGATCTACGATCACATCTCGCCGCACCTGACCTTTGCGGCGGCGGCGGTCTGCGCCCTGTTTGCGATTCCGCTGGCGCTGCGCTACCTGCGCGTGCCGGAGTCCGCGACCCCGACTGATTCGGCGGTGATGCGGGGATGACGGAACCTCCCCCCCTCGGCCCCTACAAAACCGTGATGCGCGGCTACTCCATCAACTCCGACCAGTCGCCGCCGTCGTCGTCGCGCTCGTCCTCATCGTCGTAACCGTGCGGGCGTGTCGCCGAACCGAGATCGACCGGCGGCTCGTCGATCAGTGCATGGGCCGAATCGGGCAGCACGCGGTCCACCGCGTCCGAGTCGATGGTTTCGCGGGTGAAGCCGGGCGGCGCGGCGGGCATCTGCGGCACGTCTGGATCGTCCTCATCGGGCGCGGTCAGCGGCAGCGCCAGCTTAAAGATGCTGCCCTCACCGACGGCGCTCGCCACGCTCAGATAACCGCCGTGCGCCTCGGCCACCGCGCGCGCCACGTACAACCCCTGGCCCAACCCGCGCGGGTCGATCAACTTGCCGCTGGCGCTGTGCGCCTCGCCGCGATAGAAACGCTCGAAGACGTGCGGCAGGTCGTGCGGCGAAATGCCCGTGCCGGTATCGCTAATCTCAAGCTGCACGTAGTCGTCCGCCATGCGCCCCAGCGTGATCACAATGCTGCCGCCGGGTTCGGTGTACTTGATCGCGTTGTCGATCAGGTGATTGACCGCCCAGTGCAGGCGGCGGTCGTCGCCGGTCACGGTCAGGTATTCGCGGTTGACCACCTGCACGCCCAGCGACAGATCGCGCTTTTCGATGCGCGCGTAATGCCCGCGCAGCACGTCGAACAGCACGTCCGCCAGCAGCACCGGCTGCTGCCGCACCGCGAAACTGCCCGCGCCGATCTCGGAGATATCCAGCAGTTCGACGATCATACGGTCCAACACGGCGACATTGCGGCTGATCGTATCCAGGAATTTACGGTCCGGCGGGCGATCTTCCGGCATGGCGAGCAGCACGTCGCTCATGCCCTTGATCACGGCCATCGGGGTACGCAGTTCATGGCTGAGCTGCGTCACAAACTGGTTTTTGAGCCGGTCGGCGAGCGCGTCGCGCGTCACGTCGCGCAGCATCAGCACCGTGCCGAGCCGCTCGCCCTGCGGTGAGGCAACCACCGCCATCTGCGCGCCGATAATGCGGTCGTTGACCTCGACGCGCTCCGGCTCGCCCAGCGTGATTTCGCCTTCCAGCGCGGTCATGTGGCGCGACTCGGCGAACATGCGGCCCAGCCTGCTGCCCCAGAAATGGCGCGTCGTGCCCAGCAGGTCGCGCGCGGCCTGGTTCATCAACACGATGCGGCCTTCGGGGTCCTGCATGATCACGCCTTCGCTGATC
>CAZMNL010000822.1:0-1866 GCA_964567525.1 uncultured Anaerolineaceae bacterium | reverse complement strand
CGCGTTTCGGTGCTGCCGGAAGACTGGCGCGCCACCATGCGAAAGGGCTTGCCCGCGCCACAGTAGCCGCATAGCGCCGCTTACAGCGTGACTTCCTGCCCCATTGCACGCACATCATACCCCGGCTGGGCGGCGACCGCCGCCTGAAATTCTGCATCATGCAGCAGCGCGATCACGTGCTGGATCATCGGCAGATCGAAGTACAGCTCCGGGATTACCAGGTCGTAGCGTTCGTGCGTGACCGGAATAAAGCCGAGATCGAGCGCCATCGCCGCGTTACGAATGCCCATGCCGCAGTCCGCGCTGCCGGAAGCGACCGCCGCCGCGACTGCCAGATGCGTGTACTCTTCGCGGTCGTAGCCCTGCACCTGTTCGGGCGTGATGCCGCGTTGTTCTAGCTCGTAGTCGAGCAGGATACGGGTTCCTGCCCCCCGCTGCCGGTTGACATACCGCACGCGCGGCAGGTCGCCCAGCGACTCGATGCCGTGCGGATTGTCCGCCGCGACGATCAAGCCCTGTTCGCGGTGCGCAAACGTGATCACGCGCACCGGCTGATCGCCCAGCGTGCGCCGGATGTATGTCACGTTGTACTCGCCGCTTTCGGGGTCAAGCAGGTGCGAGCCGGAAAGATGCGCCTCGCCGCGTTTCTGCGCGATCAGGCCGCCGAGACTGCCCACGTTCGCGGAGGCCAACCGGTAGCCCGGAAACCGCACCGCGAGATACTGCCCCAGCAAATCCAGCATCGGGTCATGGCTGCCGACCGCCACCACCGTCCGCGCGATATCTTCCGGCGCGCGAAAGAGCATCACCTCAACCGTGCTGCCCATGTCCAGCCCTTCGCTGAAGCGTGGCACGTGCAGCAATCCGTCCGCGCGCACCAGGGACGTGATCACGCCCGCGCCGCGCGCCAGCGGTGTGACCAGCGTGCGGTCGCCCACCTGCCCCACCGTGACGCGCACGAAGTCGTCGTCGCCGGTCGGCGAGGCCAGTTTGCGCGTCAACGTGGCCGTGATCGTGTTGTAGCGCGGTGCGGGTTGTCCGAGCCACTGGTGCAGCAGCGGACGCACGAACAGTTCGCCGGTCAGCGCCGCCGATACCGGGTAACCCGGCACGCCGATCACGGGCACGTCCGCGACCATGCCCATAATCACCGGGTGGCCCGGTCGCACAGCCACACCATGCACCAGCAGCAAGCCGCTCTCGCGCACCGCGCGGGCGGTGAAGTCGCGCGATCCCGCCGACGACCCCGACAGCACCAGCACCAGGTCATGATCGACAGCAGCGGAACGGATCGCCGCCTGGATCGCGTCTGCGTCGTCGGGCTGCACGTCCCAGCGCGTGAACTCACCGCCCGCCTCGCGCACCTGCGCGCCCAGCACGATACTGTTATATTCGATCACGTCGCCAGGCTGCGGCGCACCGCCGGGAACCACCAACTCGGAGCCGGTCGGGATGATCGCCACGCGCGGGCGGCGGCGCACCAGCACGTCACTATGTCCGCACCCCGCCACCGCGCCGAGGTCATGCGGGCGCAGCACGTGATTGGCGGGCAGGATCAACTCGGTGGCGACCATATCCTCGCCCATCATGCGTACATGCTGCCAGGGCGCGACCGGCGCGCGAATGATCACCGCCTGGTCGCCTTGCGACTGCGTGTGCTCGATCATGATCACGGCGTTTTTGCCATCGGGCAGCGGCGCGCCGGTATTCAGCGGGAATGCCTGATCCGGCACACTAAGCTGCACCGGGCGCGTTTCCGTCGCGCCGAGCGTATCGGTGGCGCGCACCGCGTAACCGTCCATCGCCGCCGCGTGGTAGTGCGGCGAACTGATCCGCGCCCAGACCGGTTCCGCCGTCACGCGCCCC
>CAZMNL010000821.1:560-1866 GCA_964567525.1 uncultured Anaerolineaceae bacterium | reverse complement strand
CTGCCCGGCCTGCGGCGTCGAACTGGTGCAGCAGTCCGCGCAGCAGATCGTCGATACGGTCGAGTCCTGGGCGGACGGCACGCGCGTACAAATCCTGGCCCCGATCATCAAGGATCGCAAGGGCCGCCACGAGAAGGCGCTCGACGACCTCGCCAAGAGCGGGTTCGTGCGCGCGCGCGTCAACGGCGTGATCCACGACCTGAGCGACGAGATCGAACTCGAACGCTACAAGAGCCACACGATTGAGGTCGTGGTGGACCGGCTGGTGATCCGCCACTTCGACGATCCCGACGACGAAGAAGCCAACGCCGCGCGCTCGCGCCTGACCGACTCCATCGAAACCGCGATGGAACTCGGCGACGGCATCGTGATCGTCAACGACATCACCGACCGCGAGAACCCGGTCGATCACATCCTGAGCGAGCATCTCGCCTGCCCACACGGGCACGGCAGTTTCCCGCAACTGGAACCGCGCCTGTTCTCGTTCAACAGTCCGCACGGGGCCTGCCCCACCTGCCAGGGTCTCGGCGTCAAGCGTGAGTTCGACCCCGACCTGATCGTGCCCAACAAGAGCCTGTCGGTGAACGAAGGGGCGCTCGCGCCCTGGGAAACCAACAGCGGCGAGAGCTGGACCAGGCGCTATCTCAAGCAGGCGTGCAAGAACTTCGATGTTCCGATGGATGTGCCCTGGCGTGACCTGACCGAGAAACAGCAAAACCTGCTGCTGTACGGCTCCGAAGAAAAGATTCGCGTCGAGCACCACAGCGACGACGGCAGCCATTTTTCGTGGAACACGCAGTTCGAAGGCGTGCTGAACTCGACCGCGCGCCGCTACCGCGAAACCACGTCCGACTACATGCGCGCCAAGTACGAAGAGTTCATGAGCGAGCGCCCCTGCGAAGCCTGCCAGGGCTACCGGCTGCGTCCGGAAGCGCTCGCCGTGACCGTTGGAGATGCGCACCACATCCACGAGATCACGTCGCTGCCGATCAAGGACCTGCTGCGCTGGGTGCAAAGCCTGCGCGGGACCGCGCCGGGCGTCAACGGCCACCCGGTACTGAGCGATCACGAACAGCGCATCGGCCACCAGATTCTCAAAGAGATCGAGGCACGCGCGCAGTTCATGGTGAACGTGGGCCTGGACTATTTGACGCTCAGCCGCATGGCGGGATCGCTCAGCGGCGGTGAGGCGCAGCGCATCCGGCTGGCGACGCAGATCGGCAGCCAGTTGACCGGCGTGCTGTACGTGCTCGACGAGCCGAGCATCGGCCTGCACCAGCGCGATAACGAGCGGCTGCTGCGCACG
>CAZMNL010000821.1:0-550 GCA_964567525.1 uncultured Anaerolineaceae bacterium | reverse complement strand
GATCTCGGTAATACGCTGCTGGTCGTGGAGCACGATCACGAAACCATGCTCGCCGCCGACTGGATCATCGACCTCGGCCCCGGTGCGGGCGAGCACGGCGGGCAGATCGTCGCGGAAGGCACACCAGACGCGATCATGGACAACCCCGCCAGCATCACGGGCGCGTACCTCAGCGGGCGCGAGTGCATCATGGTCCCGCTGGAACGCCGCCCCGGTAACGGGCAGTTCGTGACCGTGCGCGGCGCAAACGCCAACAACCTGAAGGATATCGACGTGGATATCCCCCTGGGCAAGCTGATCGTGATCACGGGCGTCAGCGGGTCCGGCAAGTCCACGCTGATGATCGAGGTACTGTACAAGGCGCTGTCGCAGGAACTCTACGGCAGCAAGGATCGTCCCGGCGTACACACGGGCATCGAGGGCCTGGCACAGATCGACAAGGTGATCCACATCGACCAGTCGCCCATCGGGCGCACGCCGCGCAGCAACCCCGGCACCTATACGGTCAGCGGCCCGTCGAAGGGCTCGGCCCGCAGCACCGTCAGCGGCG
>CAZMNL010000820.1:0-1871 GCA_964567525.1 uncultured Anaerolineaceae bacterium | reverse complement strand
GCGGAGCTGGTGCAGCGCGCGCTTGAAGGCCGTGATCGCGTTCAGGTCGCGCGTGACCGTCGCGTGATCGTGCGTCTCCCGGATGCACGCGAGGACCTCCAATGAGTCTGTTTCTCCCCCTCTCTGCGTGTGGAGAGGGGGTTGGGGGGTGAGGTTTTCCCCCTCCGCCCGGTCCTGCGACTCCGCGACCGGGTCCGCACCGAGCAGGTCTTCGATCCAGCGCGCGAAGTCGTACACCGTGCCGGACGGCGGCGGGGTCAGGCGCTTGAAGAACGCCGCCAGCCGTTCGGCCAACTGCGCCGCGCCGTCGTCGTCCAGCAGATCGCGCGTCTCGCGGTCCTCGTCGCTGAGCGGACGCCCGGCCCCGCGCACCGCGCGCAGCCACGCCGCCCGCCCGCCGATCACCTGCCGCGCCAGGCTGATGCGTTCCAGCCACGCGACATCGTCCGGGTCCAGCGCCAGCGGGCGAATATACGGGCTGCGCAGCGCATCCAGCAGCGCCCGGCGCGGGAAGTCCACCGCGCTGAGGTCGAGCAGCGCCAGCACCAGCGCCACCGCCGGATTCTCGCGGGCGCGCAGGCCCTCGCGCACGACTAGCGGCACACCATACGCGCGCGCCGTCTCGCGCAGCGCCCCGCCATACAGCGCCAGGTCGCGCGTGATCACGACCATCGAATCCGGGGATTCGCCATCCAGCAGCCGCCGCTTGACCGCGCGCAGCACCGCGCCGACCTCGCGGCCCACGTCCGGCGCTTCGATCAGCGTGAGACTCGCATCCCCAGCGACCGCATCCGCGCGGGTGTCGAACAGCGAGGCGGTGAGGTGTTCCAGCACGGGCGGGCGCGGATCGTCGGGCGTGACGCTCAGCGCGCGTTCGGTCCAGACCCGTTCCCCGGCAGCGAACAACATCGCGCGCATCTGCACAAAACGCCGGAACACGCGCCCCGCCCCCACATCTGCCGATGTAGGGGCGGGTTTCGAAACCCGCCCGGACTCGGTCAGTGTGACCAGCGCCCGCGCGACCGATTCCTGCCGCGCCAGTTCGGTCACGAGCGCGGCGTTGACCGCGTTCAACTGGTCGAAGCCGTCGACGACCAGCAGCGCCACGTCCACCGGCAGCACGCGCCCGTCCGCGTTCATGTTCCGCAAATGCTCGACCGCCAGCCAGCCCGCGCCGTGCCGGTCGATCAGGCGGTGATCCTGTAGAAACTGTTGATAGGCGGTATACAACCGCGCAAGGTCGCGGTCCTTCGCGCCGCGCTGTTCGGCCACGTCCGCGAAATCCGCCGGATCGACCATGCCCTGCTTGAGTTCGTGCAGCAGCCCCGCCAGCAGCCGGATGAAGCCCGGCAGCAGCGCGATCTCGTCGTAGAGCTCCAGGGACTCGCGCTGGTCGGCGGCGATGTGGCGCAGGATGTGATGGCGCGCGGTGCCGTCGATCAACTGCTGCGGATCGCTGAGCAGGTCCAGCACGCGCGCGTAGAGTTCCTCGAACGTGAACATCTCCACGCCGAAGATCACGTCGCCCGCCTGCGCGATTAAACGCTCCTGGAAGGCGTGGCGCTGCTGGTTGGAGGCCAGCAGCACCCACACGGGCGTAAACGGGTCACGGGCGCGCGCGGCGCGCACCTGGTCGATGGCATACGCGGTTTTGCCGCCGCCCGCCGGGGCGGTGATGATCTCGGCCTGGGGGAAATTGTGGGTCATGGGCGCTGTCTCCTTCGCTTGTGGGCGAGTCTAATGCGGGGCGCGCATCCCGGCAAATTGAAGAATGATCACCACAGAGTTCACAGAGCACACGGAGAAAGAACAAGAGAAATCGGGTGTGGCTACTTTGCATTTTGGAAGGCTCAAGTATAGATCGGGTGCAA
>CAZMNL010000819.1:0-1873 GCA_964567525.1 uncultured Anaerolineaceae bacterium | reverse complement strand
CATCTTGCTTCGGGAACTTTCGAAAACGCGGACTCATTTTTGCACGACTACATAGATCAGGTAATTGATCTTGCTCGCCACTGCCGACGCATAATTATTGGAAACCACCTCGACGATCTCCCCCCCCCCGATGTATTCCAGCCGCCGGTCGGCGTTTTCGGGTTGTGCGGCCATCGCGTCAAACTGTGCGACCGATATCCGCGCTGCGCCTACACTCATGAGCTTGTCTCCCTGCGAACCTCACACTATTGTCATTGTACCCTGTCCGCAAACGGAAACACAACGCCTATACGTTCAGCGACCAGTCGTAACGCTGGAAGCGCACGCGCAGATCGTCCGCGTGCTGGTCGATGAACGCCCGGTCGTGCTCGTCGTTCATATACGGCGCGAGCGCGCGCAGGATTGCGCCCTGCTTGCGATAGCCGTACCACGCGCCGCCAAAGTCGCGCGCATACCACGAGAAGATACGCGACAACTGCACGCACCGCGCGTCACGGTCCAGCACCAGCCCGCCATCCGTCAGGAAGTGCTGCGCTGCCAGCGTAAGCTGAGCGTCGATTTTTTCCGCGTCGTAGAAGCCAATCGGCGGGCAGGAAGTTGCGCCGCAGTTCAGCGTGAAGTGGATGCGCGGATCGAGCGTCTTCAGCGCGAACACCGCGCGCGGGTCACGCCCGGCAAAGCGCGCGCCGGGGATCGCGGGGTGTCCGCGATTCGCGCGCAGGATGCCGTGCTCGATGTCGTCCGCGCTGAAGCGGTAGCCGCCGACTACATACGCCGCACGGTCGAACACGCCGCGAATCTCGGTGATGCTCTCGCGCACCCCGTAGGCGATCACGGCGTGCAGAATCAGCGCGTTGTAGAGGTTGATCCAGAAGGCTTTACGCTCAGCGTCGCTGGTCAGCGTCAACGGGTTGAAACGGTCCAGCGCGCGCACGGCATCCTCATACCTGCGGAAAGCGTCACGCCCTCGCAGCCCGGCGTAATCCACGCGATTCGTGACCGGGTTGATGCCGTCCATTTTGACAGCGTTGATCGCGCGCCGCAGTTGGACCGCGATCTCGGCCCCAGGCCGCGCGACACTGCGCCCGGCTGCGCCCGGTTCGCAGTTCAGCGCCTCAGTGCGCGTGATGCGGTACGCAGCGCGGTAGAGCTTCAGCGGCAGTGTGGATGGTACCGGCGTTACAACAACGGGATCACAGGTCGGGGTATCGGGCATGATGGATGCTCTCCAGGGGGTACACAGGCTGATCGACTGTTCCCAGTGTACCCCCGGTGTGCGCTGCGGTCTGTTGCCTGCGCAACACTATCCCGCTTCCGGCAGCGAGTCCAGGTCCCCCGCAACGGGCGCAATCAGCGTGTTGTAAATCCACGCCTCGACTCCGTCCGCCGGGATCGTGACGCGGTACCACTGCGCGTCAGCGGTCACGCCGTGTACGATCAGGACCGTGCCGGTCTGCACCACCGCGACCAGGTCGCCGCTGGTGGTCGGTTGGGCGCGCAGATTGGCGGCTCCCTCAGAGGTCTGCACGCGCACGACCACCGGCAGCACGTCCGCGACGGCGGTCTGCGCGGCCTCGACCGGCTCCCACCCGCGATGACGCTCTTCAGCGGAGGTGGTATCGGTCAGGTTGTCCAGCAGGCCGGTACGGATATCGTGCCGGAAGATGTCCCAGGTCAGCGTGCCGGGGGTGTCGTCGGCATCGCGCACGTAGATCAACTGCGCCTGGTCCGGGCTGAAGACCGGGTCGCGCTCGCTGATCGCGCTGGACTGCGTGACGTTCACCGCGTCCGCCGCCGGGTTGCAGCCGCCGCTAGCGAAGCCAAGTGAAGGTTAGCTTGATTAAAGTTAGCACCCCCTAGTTTAGCTCTGACT
>CAZMNL010000818.1:0-1884 GCA_964567525.1 uncultured Anaerolineaceae bacterium | reverse complement strand
TTTTCGCAGGGCATCGCGGCCACCGGTGGCATCACCGGCGGCACACTGATCGGCATGGCGACCACGCGGCTGTTTCTACCGCTGCTGGACTTCAGCGGTGGGCTGCCGCCGTACCTGGTGCGCGTGGCCTGGGACGATATCACGCTGGTTTATTCGCTGTTCGCGCTGGTGTTGTTCGGCGTCACGGTACTGACGACCACGTTATTGAGCCGCCAGCATGTTTCGACGCTGGTCAAACTCGGCGATGTTTAGAGGGGTATGTATGTACACGACACGAATTTTCACCGGCCTGATCCTGATACTTGTGCTGGCGCTCACGGGGGCGGCCTGCACTTCGAACGGGGATGGCGTGCCCGGCGGCGAAACTGCCGTCCGCGCGCAGGCTGCGCCGACCTCGACGCCGGTCCCGACCGCCGAGATCGCCGCGCGCCCGACCTACCTCGTACAGCGTGGCACAGTTGAGGATGTGTTCACCTTCACCGGGCGCTGGCAGCCGCGCGACCAGATGACGCTGTCTTTCCCCATTAACGGGACCATCGGACAGGTCAATGTCCAGCGTGGGGATGCGGTCAGCGCGGGTGATCTGCTCGCTGCGTATGATACCAGTTCGCTCGAAAACCAACTGGCGAGCGCACAGATCAACCTGGAAAGCGCCCGGTCGAATGTAGACACCAGCGCGACGGGCAGCATCGAAAGCGTGGAGAATGCGCAGATCTCGCTGGCGAACGCGCGTATCTCGCTGGAAAACACGCGCAACAGCAGCCCCTGGACCAATGTGGCCTCGTCTAAGCTGAATCTGGAAAACGCGCAGCGTTCACTGGAAGACGCCGAACGCGCCTACCGCGAGGCGCTCAGCCGCCCGGAGCAGTCCGCCTCTGCCGTCGATAACGCTTACCAGCAGTTGCTCAGCGCGCAGAACCAGGTGCGCTCAGCCGAGGTCAACTATTTTTCGGCGGCACAGAACTTCAATAATCACCAGTTCCAGGTAAAGCAGGCGGAAAATTCCGTGCTGCAATCCGAGATTAACTTGCAGCGCGCGATTGACGCGGCGGCGGGCGGCGTCAGCGACGAGAACGTGCGCTCCGCACAGCTTAATATCGACCAGATTGAGCAGGATATCGCCGAGTCGTCGCTCTATGCACCCATTGATGGCGTGATCCTGGAAGTCACTATCGCGCCGGGTGATACCGTCGCCGCCTATGACACCGTGATCGTGATCGCCCTGCCGGAGCCGAAAGAGGTGATCGCCAGCCTCGCCATTGCCGACGCTAACCGGCTCAGTGTGGGCATGACCGGCAAATGCCAGGTGGTCAACCGCCCGGAAACGGCGGTCGGCTGCGTGGTACGCAACATCCCGCTTAGCAGCCGCGATGCCGATCAAACAACACGCATCGCCGCCGGGCTGGAAGGCATCGCCGAAAACCAGTTGGCCGAGGTTGAGATTGCGCTGGAAGCGCGTGAGAACGTACTCTGGCTGCCGCCAAGCGTGATCCGCACCTTCCAGAATCGCACGTTCGTCGTGCTGGAAACGCGCGACGGGCTGCGCACGGTCGATGTGGAGTTGGGCCTACAAACAGATGATCGGGTAGAGATCACCAGCGGCGTGAATGAAGGCGATATCGTTGTCGCACCATAACGTGATGACAGCGGATTCGGGTGAAACTCATGGCTTCCAATAACGGCAGCGGAACACCATACATCAACTGCAAAAACGTCGTGAAAGCCTACACGGTCAGCGAGCACGAGATCGTGGCGCTGCGCGGCATCGACTTTACCATGCAGCGCGGCGAGATGGTGAGGTTCCGCTTGGCGGCGAGCCGATCAAGTACGAGATCGACAAGGCGTCGGGCGCCATGTTCGTCGACCGGTTTCTCTACACGGCCA
>CAZMNL010000817.1:730-1885 GCA_964567525.1 uncultured Anaerolineaceae bacterium | reverse complement strand
GCCTCCGTTGCCATCACCCACGATTCCGACCGCCTCGCGTTCGCGCTCACCTCCGGCCCTGCCGCTGTTTACCTCGCCGAATACATCGCCGAATACCTCTGGACGCGCGAAACCCTCAATGAAGATTGGCCCGTCAACCTGCGCGAATGGCTCGCCGACACCGACCAGTGGATCGGCGCGCCGGAAGGTCGCACGGGCTTTATCTGCGGGCGGTTGGAGCGCAATCTCCCCGGCGGGCGTATCTATCTCGCGTGGCTGGGGATGCCCGGCGTCCGGCTGTTGGATCGTTCCCACGACGATATCACGCTCGATATCGCCATCGGTGAGGAAGAAGGCTGGACGCGCGTGCGCGGCCCCGAACCCGAAGGACTCGGTTTGCACGCCTATCGTGGCAGCCTGTTCGGGCTGGATCGCCTGATCGCGCTCTCGCCCGGTGCGGACCCGCTGCGCACCGAACTGCCGGACCTCGCCAACGCCGATATCGAAAACGCGCTCGCGGACTGGGCCGAGGAAGCCGAACACGATCTCGCGCTCTTTGACCTGCGCCTGACCCCCGTGCTGACCGAACCGGCGCACGTGGTCGTCAATTACCGCTGGATAGCGCCGGACCTGTGCCTGCTGTTCTGGCAGCAGTCGCCCAACGCCACCGCCTACCGCGTGGAAGAGTCCGAAACGCCTCACTTCGAACACCCCGACCTGGTAGCGGAACTCACCGACGGGCGGCAGACGCAGTATAAAATTTCGCCGCCCGCCGCCAGCCCGCGCTATTACCGCGTGATCCCGCTGAACCAGGGCGTGCCCGGCACCCCCAGCGATCCCGTGCGCCCGACGCCGCTGGTGCTGGCCGCGCCGGTCCTGTACCCGATCACCTGGGACCCGGACGGCGGCTACCTGCTGCAATGGTCGCCGATTGAGCAGGCCACCGGCTACGAGGTGCAGACCAGCAGCGAGTCCGGTTTCGACCCGCACGAGAGCGAAGTGATCTATCGCGGCGAGATCGCCGAGCTGTTCCTGCCGCCCAGCACCTCGCCGCACCGCTTCTACCGCGTGCGCGCGATCAACGTGCTCTATGCGCCACAAACGCCGTCCGGCTGGAGCCAGCCGCGCCGTGCCCCGGCCCGGCAGCCAGGAGATGTACGGGGATCCGGCCCCACC
>CAZMNL010000817.1:0-720 GCA_964567525.1 uncultured Anaerolineaceae bacterium | reverse complement strand
GGTTGGAAACGCCGCATTTCACCAGCGTCACGCAGGACCAGATCACCTGGGAGCCGGTTCCTGGCGCGCAGCAGTATGTCGTGCGCGTGACCGCGCTGGACCAGGACGAGGACCAGGGCGACGACGTGCGCACGCGCGATACCGCGATCCGCGCCGCCGACCAACCCGCGATCTACCGCGTGCGCGCCTTCCGCCACCCCGACGACGCGCGCACCGCCAGCGAATGGAGCGACTCGGTCAGGTTGGCCCCGAAGAGCGCGCAGCCAGCCCCGGCGCAGAACGGGCTGCGCGCGGCGGTTCCGTTCCTGCTGGCGGCGGTGCTGGTCGCGCTGCTGGTCGGGGCGGCGCTCGGTATGGGCGGCATCGAAGCCTATCAGAGCGCGCGCGCGACCGCCACGCGCACCCCGCTGCCGCAGGACGCGGTTAAGAGCACGGAAAAAGCAGTCACGGCGGCGGTGGTCAACGCGACCCAGGCCGATATACTCGGCACGCGCGTGCGCAGCACCGAGATCGCCTTCGCAATGGGGACCGGCACCGCGACCGCCTGGACGCAAACGCCCACGCCCACCGCGACCTTTACCCCGTCGCATACGCCCAACCTGACCGAAACGATTGAACTCGCGTTTGCCGGGGGGCTGACCGCTACCGCTGCGCAGTGGACCGCCACGCCCACGCCCACCGCGACCTTTACCCCGTCGCATACGCCCAACCTGACCGAAA
>CAZMNL010000816.1:0-1887 GCA_964567525.1 uncultured Anaerolineaceae bacterium | reverse complement strand
TCGTCTCTTTGTGGTGCCGGTGTGACCGCAGGTCGCATTGCGGCATGGGTAGCTCACCCCTAAATCCCACGTGTGCAAAGCACACACCTCCAGCCTCCGGAGAGGGGACCTGGTCCGTGTTCGTCTCCCCCCTCTCCAACTTGATTGGAGAGGGGGGATCAAGGGGGGTGAGGTTTTCAAATGGCCGCTAAGGAAACCGTATTGCCTTCAGTGGGCTTACCCGCTTTGGGATGTAGCTGCGGGGTTTGAACCCGCAGCGTGGGCCGATCCGCACCCTCCTATACATACGCAGACTCCCCGGTGAGGGGTGCAGGCTCGTGCTGACGCCCCGCCGCGCGCGCGACTGATGCCAAACTATAACAATGAATTAACAAAAAATTCATCAAATCCCCTTAATTTATCCACAATTGTGTGGTACAGTAAAGTTGTCACCGCAGATCGACGCACACACAGGAGCCTGGCCGGTGATTGCACATGGGGCTGTCACTCTCACACGGAACTCACAACGCCGCCCGACCGCTGACCGCATCACAGTATCATTATCGCTCATTTGCTGGCATCATCACCGCCCGCCCCATGTCTCTTTTTTATGCACCAGCACCCGGCTTTGGGCCGGGCTTCGACGCTTGAAACCCTGTTCTGCTGCGCCTGCCTCAGCACAATGGTGCATCCTTCTGTATAATTACGCTAAGGCTACGCCAAGAAAATAATTACCCCATCCCCCACAACCCCTTCCCTCAGGGAAGGGGAGCAAAGGCCAGCTTATTTGGGTAATTTATTTCCTGGATCAGCCTAACACAACTCGAAAGCGTCATGCTCTGTGGGCGCGAGATCGACATTTCGCGCGCCGGGCAGGAGGTAGCAGCGATGTTTCTGGACAGTTTCCCACCCGGCCCGCCGGACCACTGGTTAGTCACCTGGGGCTTTGCGGGCGATGCGTTTGAGGCGCTGCGCGGCTATGCCGAGGAAGTCAGCTTCCCGGCGCGCGCGACGATCTTCGCCGAGGGCGACCCGTCGGACGGCATGTACCTGGTGCTGGAAGGGATGGTGCTGGTCTTCACGCAGGATGATCAGGGCAACGAGCAAACCCTGAGCATCGTCACCGAGGGGCAGTCCTTTGGCGAACTGGGCTTTTTGCTCGGCCAGCCGCGCCGCGCGACGGTGGCGGCGGGCCTGGATGTGCGCCTGCTGAAAATCTCGCCGCAGACGCTCGACCGCCTGGAAAGCGAAAAGCCCGATATCATGATGAAGATGTACAAGACGCTTGCCCAAACTCTCGCCGATCAATGGGTGCGGACCGGCCCCTGGGTGGAGAAACAACGCAAAAAAGGGGAATAGATGAGCCAACAGTCTGATGTGCGCAAGACGAACATCACCCGCCCCCCGGCGCGTGTCACCGCCCGGCAGTATCCTGAGACGATGCGCGCCATGCTGCGCGCGCCCGAAACGCCGGAAGAACTCGATATCCCGGTGTCGATTGTCACCGACCTGCTGCTGCGCATCATGTTCAACGAGGGGCAGGTGTCGCTGCGCCGTTTCGCCGAGATCATCCGGCTGGAACTCGGTGTGCTGGACCGGCTGTTGGAAAAAATGCAGCACGATAAGATCGTCGAAGTGGTCAGCGCGGGCAACGTGGGCCGCTTCACTTACGTCTACGCGCTGACCGACGAGGGCGGCCAGCGCGCGCGGGATGCGCTGGAACGCGGGCAGTATGTCGGCCCGGCCCCGGTCCCGATTGAGAAGTACAACCAGATGATCGTGGCCCAGACCGAGGACAAGCTGCAAATCACGCCGGAACAGGTGCAGCAGGCGCTCTCCCACCTCGTGCTGCCCAACGACTTTCACCGCCGCATCGGGCCTGCCGTCAACGCGGGTACGTCGATTTTT
>CAZMNL010000815.1:0-1889 GCA_964567525.1 uncultured Anaerolineaceae bacterium | reverse complement strand
GGGCGTGTTTTCGCGCGCGACTCGTACCACGTCGGCGATGGTGAGCGCCTCGCGGCCCAGGATCAGCGCGCCAGGGTGGTCCTGCGCGGTATGTCCGGCAGGGGTGTGTAAGGGTTGCATCGGTTGTTAACCTCTTAAAAATCGTAGGGGCACGCGCCCCGGCTACCAGTAAACAGCGGTAAGCTAGCCTCACCCCCGGCCCCTCTCCACACTCTGGAGAGGGGGAGAAGGTCAATTGTACGGGGTGTAAGGCTGATCCATAGAAATAAATTGCCCGTGTGATGTTCCCCACCGGCCATTGTGTACGGTTCCCTTTCCCTGTGGGAAGGGGGAACGTGGCCCCAGGCCACGCGGGATGGAGTAATTATTTTCATGGCGTAGCCTAAACGGCTCAGCTTATCGCTTCAAAAACGCTAACGCTTTCGCGCGGCGCTGTCAACTACCCTCTACTACTAAAAACCGCACCGCCGGGGAGCGAGTCCATCCGGCGGCGGCAATGGGATCAGTTCAATCGAATGTTTGTCAGCCGGCGGGGCCTCAGTCGTCGTCTTTTTCCCAGAACGCGAACAACTCCCCGACCGAGCGCCCTTCGTGATTGCACAGGATCGCGTCGCCCAGCACCGACGCAATCGACTCGACTTTCAGCTTCGGAATGCCTTCGACGGCGTGCGGGGCGTACACCGAATCGGTGGTCACGATCTCGCTCACGTAGTCCAGCGCGTTGAGCTTCTCCACCGCGTCACCGGTGAACAGGCCGTGCGTGGCGGCGATGCAAAATTCCTGCGTGCCCAGCCGGTGCAGCGCTTCGACGATCTTGACCATCGTGCCGCCGGTGGCGATCTCGTCGTCAATAATGATGGCGCGCTTGGGCGATTCTTCGCCAATGCCCAACACGGTATTAATCTCAACTTCGGTGTCGTCATGGCGAACTTTGGTCCCGACGGCCAGCGGTACGCCCAGGGCTTTCGCCAGCTTGATCGCTTGCTTGGCATAGCCCACATCCGGCGACACGACGACGGTATCGGTCAGGTCGTGCGTGCGGAAATGACGCGCCAGCACGGTCTGGCTGGTCAGGTGGTCCAGCGGCACATCGAAAAAGCCGTGTACCTGCGGCGAGTGCAGGCTGAGCGCAATCGCGCGGTCAGCCCCGGCGGTTTCGATCAACTGCGCGGTGAGCTTGCCGGTGATCGAGATACGGGGCGCGTCTTTTTTGTCACCGCGCCCGTAGGCGTAATAGGGGATCACGGCGGTAACGCGCGCCGCGTCGCCGTGCCGGGCAATATCGAGCATCATCAACAACTGCATCAGATGGCGGTGAACCGGGGCGGTCAGTGACTGGATGATGTAAACATCCTTGTTGCGCACGCTGTTCCCCAGTTGAATTTGCAGCGTGCCGTGACTGAAGCGTTTAATGTGCGTGGGCTGTAGCGGAACCTCCAGGTATTCACATACACGCCGCGCGAGCGGTTCATTGGACGTTCCGGCGAAGATAAACAGGTCTTCTTTGCTGGTCAAACCATCCTCCTTGTGACGAACATGGCTGCCGCACCGGCATACGGTTAACTCTACTTTACCTGCCCTGTGGGAATCCGCAAGTGTTGGTCGGGGGCAATCGCTTCAAATATAGGAACTGGCCTCACCCCCTAAAATCCCCGCGTATGCTGCGCATACGTCCTCCATTCGAAATGGAGAGGGGGACTTTCAGGCGATGACAACCAGATTCCCCCCTCTCTAGCTTTGCTGGAGAGGGGGGCCAGGGGAATACGCATTAAGCTAAGGTCTCGTATAGAAACAACTTCGGGGTTTAAGGTACAATCTTCCGATAGCAGGTATCCTCTCAAAAGGGGAGGGAAAAGGGCTACCCAAAGTGCTAAACCAGGGGTAGAATA
>CAZMNL010000814.1:0-1890 GCA_964567525.1 uncultured Anaerolineaceae bacterium | reverse complement strand
CGGTTGTCCCGGGTACTGCTGGCGTGGTTGAGCACCAGAAACAGGTCGTGATAGCCAGTAAAAGTCCAGCGCAGACGAGCATTGACGCCCAGACGTTCGGAGATATTGTCGTGCTGGGCGGTTATATTCATCACCAGCCGGGTATTGAAGTTGATGTTCAGATTGGCTTGCGCGACACGAACTTTGAAGCGACCTTCGCGTAAATCAATGTCATTGATGCTGTACTCAAGATTCACGCCATAGCGCGAACCCGGCTGCCAGTTTACCGCGAGGTTATAGTCGCGCCGCTGACCGCTGAAGTAATCACCGAAGAAGACGGATCCATTCACTGATAGTGAGCGATCGCGACTGCTCCCGGCACCCAGCAGCAAGCGATTGTGGCGATAATCGCCGGGAGGGATCACAAGCCCGGGCACAATTTCGAAAGGTTCGAACAGCCACTCGCGTTCGAACCACAGCTCTGGAAATACAAAATCGCCAGCACTGTTCTCTAAATACACTTCAGGATTGTACAAGGTGTATTCCAAGCCCCCATCAAGCCGTTCCCGCACCTGCCAGTCAAACTGCGGAATCACAGCATCAAATCCATCCGGTCTGAACCAGTAGCCAATTTCGCCAAAAGCTTCACGGATACCGGTCTGGAAGACGAAACCCAACGCCGGATCGTAATCGGCATCGATGTGGTTGAAACGTGCATTGGCGGTAAAACCGGTGTTCGGATAATCCAGCGCAAATCCGTACGCACCACCGCCGGGCTGACCTTGACTGGCGGTGTCCTGCCACCAGCCTTCGGCCTCCAGCGTGCGACCAGTTCCACGCCAATCGGCGTTGCGATACTGCAGATCGGCACCCATGGTGTGTGCACTGCGATCGGCACCGGGATCACCCGCCGTGCCGATAACGCCAGCGGTCAATTCAGGGGTCAGTGAATACGCCGCCCGGGCAACACCCAAGGTCGCCTTCGCTGTATTTTGACCTTGCGCAACCTGGGTGCCGAGCACCCCAAAAGACAGCGGGCCATGACGCCCGGAAATCTTGCCGCCATAGTCAATGTCGATGGGATTGCCGGCAGCATCCAATCCAATACGGCGGGAAAAAAACGGCTGCGGCGAAACCCCCAGACCAGCAAAGCGGAACAGCCCTGCGTCCTGCAGAAAAAAATCTCGTCGCTCCGGAAAGAACAGCGGGAACCGGGTCAGATTCACCACCCGCTCGTCGACTTCAACCTCGGCGAAATCGGTGTTTACCGTGAGCGCGCCGGTGATGGCTGGTGTGAACTGGTAGAACGCATCGAAGCCGGGCGTGATCTCGGTGCGTTGGCCTCCGCCGGCGTGATCAAAACGCTGACGCGCCACCAGATAGGGCTCGAAGAGCAAGCCAATGCCGGGTGAGTCTACCTTGATGCCGCACAGTTGCACATTGTCAGCGAGCGAGGCAATCGGTTTGTCGCGCCGCAGCCCGGCAAGACGCAGACGCTCATTCTTGCGCGCGATGCGTCGTTCAATGTTGATCGCCCAACAGCTAACCGCAGGGTCAACTGACAAGGTCGTGAACGGAATGGCGATCTCTGCACTCCAGCCTTCGCTGGTGATACTGGCTGCTGCCCGCCAGCGTCCATCCCAATCATAGTTCTCTTGCTGACCTTCGAATATCAGCGCATCCCGGCGTGCACCCAATGCATTGACGCGAAACAGATAGCCGTCACGGCTGCGACCATGGGGATCAATAACCACGGTGACATGATCATCAAAAAACAACTCCCGATCGCGTTGCAGTTGTCGCGCAACGATGGCTGACGGCTGGGAATCAATGGCTGTTATGGCGATATAGACATTGCCGTCATCGTACAGCAAACGAATCGTGGTCTGCTCACTGGCGGCAGCACCGGGC
>CAZMNL010000813.1:0-1891 GCA_964567525.1 uncultured Anaerolineaceae bacterium | reverse complement strand
ATGTACAACGATATCGCGCCCAAGCTGGCGCAGCTCATCACCCAATACTCGGTCAGCGTGAAACCCGGCGACCTGGTGTATGTCACCGGCTCAACGCTGGCCGAACCGCTGTTCCATGCGCTGCACGAGATGATCCTGGATGCCGGAGGCCACCCGGTATTTAGCGTCGCGCTGCCGGGCCTGGGCGAGGTCTTCATGGAGAAGGCCAACGACGCGCAGCTCACGTTCGTCGATCCGCGCTTCCCCGCCTTAGTCGAGTCCGCCGATGTGTATATGGTGATCAAGGCCGATGTCAACACGCGCGCCATGTCGCAGGCCGACCCGGTGCGGCTCGCCCGAACGCAGCAGGCCATGCAGGACGTGATCAAACGCTGGTCGGAGCGCATGACCAGCGGCGAAATGCGTTACGGCCTGTGCCAGTGGCCCACCAACGCCGCCGCGCAGGAAGCCGAAATGAGCCTGCTGGCCTATACCGGTTTCGTGTACCGGGCGTGCGCGCTGGACCAGCCCGACCCGGTGGCTTACTGGCGCGCGTTCCATGACCGGCAGGAAACGCTGATCCAGTGGTTGGCGGGCAAGCAGCACGCCGAGGTCAAGGGGCCGGGCATCGATCTGTCGTTCGACTTCGGCGGGCGCGTGTGGGTCAACTGCGACGGGAAAAAGAACATGCCCGACGGCGAAATCTTCACCGGCCCGATTGAGGACTCGGTTAACGGGCATGTGGCGTTTTCGTACCCGTCGAACTACATGGGCCGCGAGGTGGACGGGATCGCGCTCACGTTCAAGGATGGCGTGGTGGTGGAAGCCCGCGCGCAGAAGAACGAAGCGCACCTGCTGGCCCAGCTTGACGTGGATGAGGGCGCGCGCCGTATGGGTGAGTTCGCCATCGGGACCAATTTCGGCGTGCAGCAGTACACGGGCAACACGCTGTTTGACGAGAAGATCGGCGGCACGATTCACATGGCGCTGGGCCGCAGCATTGGCGAGTCGCTGGGCGTCAACCAGAGTACGGTGCATTGGGATATCGTTCACGGGATGCAGGACGGCGGCGAAATCTGGATCGACGGCGAACTGTTTTACCGGGGCGGCGAATTTATGATCGGGTAGGGCCGCGCGGCAGAAGTTCTGCACCGGTTGTAGGGGCGGGTTTCGTCAACCGAAGGTTCGCGCCCGCCCAGGGCGACTTTAGAAAGTCGCCCCTACAAAAACCGTTGCCCTTTTTCCGCGCTGCTTTGAGCACAAATGCCAACACACCCCTAATCTTCGCGCATCCCGGCGCGGACCTCTTCTTCCAGGCAGCGCGTGATAATCACCGCGCGGCGCACGTATTCCAGCAGGTCCGTGCCGAGCATGTGCAGCATTCGCGCGATCTCGGCGTCCTGTATCGCGCCGTGTGCGTCGAACACGTCCCGCACGCGCGCAATCGACACCGGCCCCGGCAGCACCATCGCGCCGATGTGCGAGCACACACTGCGCAGGTGTTCCAGCGACTTCACCGCGCCGATGCGCCCCGCCGCCACCCCGACCAGCATGACCGGTTTACCGCGCAGCACCGAGGGAAAACCGAGATTCTCGATCACCAGCTTGATCAGCGCGGAAAACGACCCGTGATACTCCGGCGTGCCGATCACGATGCCGTCGGCGTTCGCTACCGTGTCGCGCACGTGGGCGGCGTCGCGGTTGTCCATCGCGGAGCCGGGGATCGCCAGCCGCAGCGCCGCCGGTTCGAGCAGGGTCACGGTCACGTCGTCGTGCTGTTCGAGCGCGTCCTGCACGATGGCGAGCGCCTTTCCGGTGTAATTGCCCTCGCGGGCGCTGCCGTTGATGATCACGATCTGGGGCATGAAAAACTCCTTAGGCTACGCCAAGAAAATAATTACCCCATCCCCCA
>CAZMNL010000812.1:0-1892 GCA_964567525.1 uncultured Anaerolineaceae bacterium | reverse complement strand
CGATGAATCCGACCGGCAGGGCTTGCGCATCGTGGTCGAACTCAAGCGCTATGCACAGCCGCGTACCGTGCTCAACCGGCTGTTCAAGTTCACGCAGTTGCAAAGCACCTTCGGCGTGCAAATGCTCGCGCTGGTCAATGGCGAGCCGCGCGTGCTGAGCCTGCGCCGCGCGCTGCACCTCTACATCGATCACCGCCGCACGGTGATCCGCCGCCGCAGCGAATACGAACTGGACAAGGCCCGCGCCCGCGCGCACATCCTGGAAGGGCTGCTCAAGGCGCTGGCGGATATCGACGACATCATCCAGACGATCCGCGCCGCCGACGACACCGAACAGGCGCGCGCGGGCCTGGTGGACCGCTTCGGACTCAGCGAGGCGCAGGCCAACGCGATCCTGGATATGCAGCTTCGCCGCCTGGCCGCGCTGGAACGCCAGAAGATCGAGGACGAGTACCAACAAATCCGCGACTACATCGACTACCTGGAAGACCTGCTGCGCCACCCGCGTAAGATTCTCGCGCTGATCCGCGACGACATCAACGACCTGGTGGAAACCTACGGCGACGAGCGCCGTACCGAACTCGCGCTGGACACGGTGACGGAGTTCGAGGAAAGCGACCTGGTGCGCGAGGAAGAAGTGCTGATCAGCCTGACCGAGCGCGGCTACATCAAGCGCGTGCCGAGCCTGGCATACCGCGCGCAGCGGCGCGGCGGCAAAGGCGTGACCGGCATGACCACGCGCGAGGAAGATTCGGTCGAGTTCCTGTATTCGGCCAACTCGCTCGATCATGTGCTGTTCTTCACCGACCAGGGCAAGGTTTACAGCGAGCGCGCCTACATGATCCCGGAAGCCGGGCGCAATGCCAAAGGCACGCTGATCAACGCCTTCCTGACGCTGCAACCGGAAGAATACGTTTCAACGATTGCCGCCGTCAAGACGTTTGAAGACGCCGAGGGCTACTTTGTGCTGTGTACGCGCAAGGGGCGCATCAAGCGCGTGCCGGTCCGCGCGTTTTCGTCGGTGCGCAGCAGCGGCCTGATCGCCATGGGCCTGGATGATGACGATTATCTGGGCTGGGTGCGCCACACCAACGGCAACCAGGACCTGATCCTGGTGACGCGCGACGGGATGAGTATCCGCTTCAACGAGCGCGACGTGCGCGTGATGGGGCGTCCGGCGGGCGGCGTGAGCGCGATCCGCTTCCAGGGGGACGACGAACTGGCCGGGATGGACATCGTGATCGATCCGCTGGATACGCTGCTGGTCGTGACCAAGTACGGCTACGGCAAGCGGACGCCGCTCACCGAATACAAGACGCAGCACCGCTACGGCTATGGTATCCGCACGCTCTCGCGCGATCTGGACAAGACCGGGCGCATCATGGGCGCGGCGGTGGTCAAGCCGGAAGACGACCTGACGCTGATCACGGCGGGCGGCATGGCGCTGCGTACCGAGGTGGGCACGATCAACATCTACGGGCGTTCGACCAGCGGCGTCAAGCTGATGGACCTGCCCGGCGATGATGTGCTGGTCAGCATGGCGATTGTCAGCGAAAAATCCCCTGCCGGGACGGACGCCATCGCCGAGGATGGAACCGGCCTCTCTATGCCCGATATCCTGACGGTCGGGGATGATGGCGACCGGATCGATACGATGCCGCTGGACGACTTCGACGCGGGCATACCGGATGACGTGGACGCGCTCAACGATGTGATCGACGACGTGATCGACGACGACACCCGCGACGACTATTACGAGGACCTGGACGATCTGCCGGATTACGAGTAAGCGGGGCGGCGAGCGTGTTGGCGATGACGTGCAGAACGTCCCCCCGCCAGGGTGCGTTTCAAATTCGGGGCAAAAAGATGCACCACAGAGTACACGGAGGACA
>CAZMNL010000811.1:0-1897 GCA_964567525.1 uncultured Anaerolineaceae bacterium | reverse complement strand
ACGCTTCCCCTTCCAGCATGGTTTCGCCGGTGCTGAGAATCAGGCCGCGACAGGGGCGTTCCTGGCGCAATTTTGCTTCACGGGTCAAGCGCCCACGCCCCATGCCCCGCGAGTAGCTTTGCAGGAAACGGGTGAAGGTGCGCTCATCGGCATAGATGTTTTTGTAGTCATCGACCCAGTAGAGCGCATCGGCGAGCGGATATCCCATTGCCTCGACCGTATTGATCGTGTCGCCCCACTGAGAAGGCGGCGTATCCCTTGAAAACGTCCCGTAGAAGTTGCTCATCAGCGCCGCCAACTCCGACTTGCCACTGCCATACGTCCCGGCCAGATGGATCGCCGGTCGCGGCGCGGCGGACGGGAAAAAACGCTGCACCAGCGGCAGGAGGGCGAAGGCGATACACACCGGGGCAAGTTCTTTGGGAAACACCGGGATCATCGCTTCAAATGCGGCGAGGCTGTCTTGCCAGTCCGCGTCTTGCAGACGGTAATCGCGCAAACGCGCATCAAGCTCGATCTCCGGCGGATCGTCCAGCACACCACCGGCGTTCACGCAGATGCCCGGCGCGACATAGGTCCAGCGCTCGTCGATTTGCGTCCAGCCCATGAACCGGTAGCAGGTCCGGCGCGGGTATTCGCCTGACAAACCCAGGATCGCCGGGGCAAGATGTTTGCCCATCCCCGCGCGCACGGTGAACGCCTCGCCTGCACGACCGGCAATGAACCGGCGCAGCGCGGCGTCATCACCGAACATTTCACTGGGCACTTGCAGCGTGAGAGCCTGGTGATCATTACGCAGTTCCAGCGCGGTGATGTGCTCGACCTGCCCGTCGTCGTTGACTTGCGAGATACGTTCCACCACACACCCCGACCACGCGGCCACCGTTTTCTCAACCGGTCCACGATACGTGTCGCGGCGGTGGATCATCTTGTGATCCACTTCGAGATATTCTTCGCGCTCGGTGTAGTCCTGAATCTGCTCGCGTTCCAGGGCTTTGCGCGCCTGCCGGTATTGCCGTTCCAGATCGGAGATACGCAGCCCCCCGCCGCACACGTCTTTGAGGCGCTGCCGCTGCACGGCCCAGTCGATGGCATCCAGGTGGGCGCAAGCCTTGACCGCTTCGGCGATCTGCTCCGGCGTAGGCGTATCCTGCTTTTCTGTTATTCCGTAACGGCTAACCAGGTGATTGACGACCTGCCGGGCATCCGGCACCGGCGCGGCAATCGGATCGCGCGGCGACTGGCTGTAGACGCTCGTTATCGTGGCGCGTGCTTCGCGTTCACGTGCCGCTGAATTCTCATTTCCAGTACCATCGGCTACATGGCGCGGAATAAGTTCGGTTTCGGCTTCCGCCTGGCTGTAGCCTGCATCACGAAACTGGCAGGCAACATCGAACAGTGCTCGATTGCGGTTGCCATTCGATGCGCCATGCGATAGATAGTCCAGCGTGATCTGCGGCAGCGGCGCGTGCCCATTGCTGGAATGGGTGATCAGCATTGCACCGTTCGATTTGCCCAGCTCAACTGCCAACCACTCAAACGCAGAAAGCGGATAGCGCCGGTCCGGATGGAACTCAGTGAGTACAGCCACCACACCCCCGCGTTCAGGTTTGGTGTTGACCGTATCCGGCAATCGCATCAGCGACGCAACCGATTTGGCATATTCTTCGTCACCGCCAACGGCTGCAAACAGGCCGTGTAAGACACTGGCGATCTGTTGTCGTGCCACATCATCCGGCAATTCAACAGGCGGATCGAGCAGCCAATAGGCGTGCCAACCGCCTCCGCTGTCCAGAATGATCGACGGTTTTGGATCGAAGTCGTGCAGCTTCTGCAGTTTGCTGGCTCGCAGCTGTGGATCATCATCACAGTCGATGTCCACCCACAGCGTAGGGAC
>CAZMNL010000810.1:0-1897 GCA_964567525.1 uncultured Anaerolineaceae bacterium | reverse complement strand
GCGCGTGACCGAGCGTTTCGACCGGCTGCCCCAGCAGATTGGCGACCTGCTCGCGCATTTCGGAAGCCTTGAGCCACACCAGTTTTTCCTGGTCGCGGGTCATGATTTCCAGCGCCTGGAGCACCGCTTCCTCGCGATCACTCAACGCCTTACCCTGGCTGATTTGCTCGTCCCATTCGGCAGCTTGCGAAATCGCGTCCAGTAAACCTGACACCTCGCCCTGCTCCTCGAAGAACGCGGCCAGCGCGACCAACGGCGACCACAATTCGCCGGAACGATTGCGCAAGGTGTGCAATTCCGGGCGCTCGAAGGTGTTGCGATACACATGCGAGAACTGCGACAGCGCCAGCATGTAGAGTTGGTGACGAATCTGCGCGCCATCAAAATCAACCGGGATGGGTGGCATCTTCTGGTCGGTACGGCGCATGGGGATTGCAATGCACCGGCTGGCGAGCACGTCTTCCAGTCCATAGATTGCAGCCAAGATTTTGGGTGAGTACACATCGAAGGCCTGCGGTTTCATATCCTCGCCGGTGATGCGTATGGCGGGCATTCCGGCTTTGTAGCCACTGTTGAGCAACTGCCGGATTTGCTGCATCCCCGGATCGCGCGGGTTGTGATAACGCTCGGCTTCGTCGATGCCCACCGCGCAGCCGGTGACATGCACCAGCCGGAAGATGGCCGGGCCGGTTGGGTCGGAAGTCGAAATCATGTTGAAGGCGACCGGCTGCAAAACGCGCAAGACGGTACTCTTGCCGCTGTTCTTGGGACCGTTCAACGCCAGATACGGATAGGCGGGGAACAGCGTATAGAAATACGTGCCGATGGCCCATAAAGCCAGAATGCGACTCTCAACCGGCGAGCGGAAGTCCACGAAAGTCGTGAATAGCTCATGTACGGCCTGGAATACCTGCCCTGGTTGGATCGCTTCGCCGTTCAGAAAGCGCTGGATATCATGGTAGCGCCAGCGCATCAGGAATTCCGAGCCTTCCGGCACCACCCGCAATGCGATTTCCTGTCCGCCGATGGTTAGAATCTGCTGGCCATTGAGGCGAATCAACTCCCGGCCACTGGTCACCAGATAGGGCTGGATGCGCAGCCGGTTCCCCTTGGTGCGCTCGCGCAGCGACACCGTGACCAGGGCCAGGTCATGACTGAAACCCAGCGCGGGCGACACCACCGGGATTCGATCATCGAGTACGGCTGAGGGTTGGTCATCCTCAATTTCTGCGGTTTTGGCCTGCTCGACTTTGAGCAGCGTATTGAACGCGCGGGCGTTGATGCCGAGATTAGCCATCACACCCCGGAACCGAGCGAGCGCCAGTGGATCGAGGTCATGCACATGCTGGAACAAATCGCGGATCGCGTCTTCTTGCGCCAGGCCTTCGAGTTGACTGGCGCGCTCAACTTCGCTCATCAGCCAGCTTTGGGCGGAATTCAGAAAAGTGTGTGCATCTTCGGTAGAGGCATGATGTTGGGTTAGCCATTCATTGGCATCTTTCACGCCATCCGGCAGCTTCGGAAGATAGGCTTTACCGCCCAGCGCTTGCCCTATCTGGCGGCTCTGGTCGCGGGCGTCGTCCGTGTTGTCAAGGGCGACGAATACACGGCGATACTGCTGCAAGGTGCTGAGTAACTTGTCCGAGACTTGCATCCCGCCTAACGCCAGCGCGGGGATTCCCCACTCTGCAAAAGTGATGGCGTCGGCCTGTCCTTCAACGATCACGATCTGATCACAGTCACGGCTGAAAGCGTGGTTGGTGTACGGCTGCCGTTCGCCAATCAGATCGCGCGGTGGGTTGTAGTGCCGCTTGCCTTCGATGGATCGTCCGCTGAGATACGCCAGCCGGTTGTTTTCCAGGTGCACATAGACGATCATGTCGTGCGGAAAGCGTTC
>CAZMNL010000809.1:1640-1899 GCA_964567525.1 uncultured Anaerolineaceae bacterium | reverse complement strand
GGCGGGAATACTCGGTCAGCACGCGGGCAAGCTTGGGGGCAAAGTCTTCGTACATGGTCATATCCTCAAAAAAAGTATCGTCGTGCGCCAATAAATTTCATACGGCGCGGACGCGCGCTAGTGCGCCCCGCCCAGGCGCGCCGCCACGATCTCGGCCACGTCCTGCACCGGGATATCGGCGCGCGCTTCCGTGTCCTGGCTGGCGTCCGAGAACATGCGCAGGCAGAACGGGCAGCCGGTCGCCAGCGTCTCCGCGCCG
>CAZMNL010000809.1:0-1630 GCA_964567525.1 uncultured Anaerolineaceae bacterium | reverse complement strand
CGCCGGTGGCGGTGGCCTCGTTGTAGCGCGCGATGTTCACGCGCGCGGAGCCGTGTTCCTCTTCCTTCCAGAACTGCGCACCGCCTGCCCCACAGCAGAACGAGTTATTCTGCGTGCGCGGCATCTCGGTCACGGCGGCCCCGGCAGCGCCCAGCGCGTAACGCGGCGCGTCGTATTCGCCGTTGTGCCGCCCCAGGTAACACGGATCGTGGAAGGTGACGTTCGTGATCCCGTCCCCCGCCAGCCGCAGCCGCCCGGACTGCACCAGCTCATTGATGAACGCGGTATGGTGGATGACCTCAAACTGCCCGCCGAACTGCGGGTATTCCGCGCCGATGGTGTGCAGGCAGTGCGGGCACGTGACCAGGATACGCGGCGCATTGACCGCGCTCAGCGCCTCGATATTCGCCAGCGCCATCTCGTAGAACAGGTACTCGTTCCCGGCGCGGCGCGCACTGTCCCCGGTACACATCTCGCTCTCGCCCAGGACCGCGAACTTGACGCCCGCCGCGTGCAAAATCTGCACCAGCGACCGCGCGACCTGCTGCGCGCGCGGCTCAAACGCGCCCGCACACCCGACCCAGTACAGCACTTCGATCTCGCGCGTGTCCACGTCTTCGACGGTCGGCACGTCCAGCCCTTCGGCCCAGGCCATGCGGCTCTCGCCCACCTGCCAGGGATTGCCCGCGTTCTCCATGCCCCGGAACGCGCCCTGTAACTCGTTGGGGAAGTCGCCCTGAGTCAGCACGAGATCGCGGCGCATTTCGAGGATATCGAACATCGGCTCGTTACCCACCGGGCAAATCTCAATACACGCGCCGCACGCCGTACACGCCCACACCGCCGACGGCGTGATCGCAAAGTCCAGCAGCGAGGCCACCGAGTCCTCGCCCGCCGCCAGCGGGACCATCTGTTCCTTGATCGCGTAACGCTTGTTGATCTCCAGCGCCGAGGGCGACAGTTCCTTGCCGGTCACATAGGCGGGGCAAACATCCTGACAGCGGTTGCACATGATGCACGCGAAGGCGTCGAAAAGGTGCGTCTTGCTGAGATGTTCGATCCGCGCCACGCCGAACTGTTCGCGATCCTCGTCCTCGAAGTCCAGTGGGTCCAGCGCGCCAAGCGAGGTCCGTTCGGGCCGCGAGAAGTAGTTCAACGGCCCCATGAACAGATGCATGTGCTTGGTATACGGAAAATACGGGATAAACGCCAGGATCGTACCGAGCGCCAGCCACCACATGGCATGTTCCCCGGCTTCGCGCGCGCTCTCGCTCAGACCGTCCCACAGCGGCACGACCGCGTTAGCGAACGGCTGCCAGTTATCCGAGCCGTGCAGCGCGATGCCGAACGTCTCGCCCAGGAAGCGCGCGCCGACGTGCGTCAGGATGAACGCCCCGACGATCAGCGAGTCGCGGCGCAGCCCGGATTGTACCTGCGGGTGCAGCCGGATATTGTCATGAAAACGCAGCGCGGGCGCGCGCACGATAAAACGCCGCAGCAGAAAGTACACCATGCCCACGATGATCAACACGCTGAGCACGTCACCGAGCAGCCGGTACACGTCCCCAACCACGCCCCGCCCCAGGAACTCGACCGCCTGCTGAGGCTCTATACGCTGGTCTCCCACAAG
>CAZMNL010000808.1:0-1906 GCA_964567525.1 uncultured Anaerolineaceae bacterium | reverse complement strand
CCTTCCCACCAGTGCGCCTCTTGCGGGCGTTCAAAAATCTGCTGGCGCGCGGCTTCTGCGTGTGGGGCGTGTTGTTCGTCTTGAGCGTCACTTGGCTGACCGGCAGGTTCGGTCAGCGTCTCGCTTTTTTTTCCGGTCCGTCGTCCGCCAGGTCATCCGGGTTAGGCAGGTCCATCGGCATATCGGAGACTTGCGGCTCAGCGTGCTGGTCGTAATCCTCGCCGATCTCGACCATGCGATCGGACAGTTCGCCTTCGTAGAGTGTGGTTTCGCTGAACGGCCCGCGCTTGAGCCGGTGCGGCAGCGCGAGTTCGGCGGCCAGCAAAATATCACGGTCGGTGATCGCGTGGCGGCCCTCAAACGCGGCATGGGCGCGCGCCGCCTTGAGGATCACGAGGTCGGCGCGGTGGCCGTCCACGCTCAGGCTGGCGGTCAGGTTGGCGATGGAGTACAGGTCACGGTGCGAGTATTTCACGCCATCGACGATCCGGCGCGCGGCGTCGATCTGGCGCGAGAGTTCGCGCTCGTGCGGCAGCCACTCGTGCCGGAAGATCTGCGGGTCAGCGTCAAATGCCATGTGCCGTTGCAGAATGTCCATGCGGTCCTGCGCGCTGACCAGGCCGCGCACATCCACCGACAGCGCGAAGCGGTCCAACAACTGCGGGCGCAGTTCGCCTTCTTCGGGGTTCATCGTGCCCACCAGGATGAAGCGCGCCGGGTGCTGGAAGCTGATCCCCTCGCGCTCGACGACATTCACGCCCATTGCCGCCGAATCGAGCAGCAAGTCCACCACGTGATCATCCAGCAAGTTGACCTCGTCCACGTACAGAATGCCCCGATTCGCGGCTGCCAGCACACCCGGATCGAAGTGGCGCTCGCCCTTCTGGATCGCTTTTTCGATATCAAGGGTGCCCACGACACGATCTTCGGTGGCGCTGACGGGCAGATCAACGAGGCGCGTTTGCCGGGTCTTAACCGGCAGGTCCTCGCCTGCGGCGACGCGCTCGCGGCACTCGTCGCAGAAGCGTTCCGGGTAGTTGGGGTTGCAGCTAAAGCGGCAGTCGGCCACAACTTCGATTTCCGGCAGCAGCGCCGCCAGGGCGCGCGCCGCCGTCGATTTGGCTGTACCGCGTTCGCCACGAATCAAGACACCGCCGATGTTGGGGTTCACGGCGTTCAGGATCAGGGCGACGTGGCCCAGGCCGGCGTCTCCGAGCTGGTTCTGCAGGGCGTGGAGATGGTCCGCAAGAAGTTCCTGCCCCACTTGGAGAAGAACGTAGTCGAGACCTTCGTGGCGCTGGGCACCGCCTTCGCGACCCAGGCGGTCGGCCTGTCGATGGCTTTGGGCGCGTTCCTGGCCGGGCTGCTGCTGGCCGAGACCGAATACCGTCATCAAATCGAAGCCGATATCGAGCCCTATCGCGGCATCCTGTTGGGCCTGTTCTTTATGACGGTCGGCATGATGATCTCGGTGCCCGAGGTGCTGGACCAAGCCGGCGCATTGGCGCTGTTGCTGATCCTGATCATCGGGGTCAAAGTCGTCACGATCACAGCCTTGTGCCTGGTGTTCCGGCTCGAGCCTCAGCTGTCCGTGCGCACCGGCATGACGCTGGGCCAAGCCGGCGAGTTCGGCTTTGTCATCCTTTCGCTGGCGATGGCTGAACAGGTCGTCCCCGAGGCGATCGCCTCCACCATCATCGTCGCGGTCGCATTGTCGATGGCGTTGACCCCAGCCCTATCGGCGGGCGGCGCGCGCCTCGCCCGCATGATCAGCAAAAGCCGCGTGCAGGGCGGCGATAGCCTAGAGGGCGAGGCCGCCGAATTGTCCGAGCATGTGATCGTCGCGGGCTTCGGCCGGGTCGGCATGTCGGTGGCGGAGATGCTGCGGGATCGCGGCGTGGATTAC
>CAZMNL010000807.1:0-1906 GCA_964567525.1 uncultured Anaerolineaceae bacterium | reverse complement strand
GGTAATCCACCGCCGCCTGCGCCTCGCCGCGCCGGTCGGCGATCATGCCCAGGTTGTACGCCGCCATCCAGCCGCCGGGATCGCGCTCCAACGCCTGCAAGGCGTGCGTCTGCGCGGTGTCCAGGTCGCCCTGCGCCAGCGCGGTTTCCGCCAGCCCCGCGTAGCCCGCCAGCGCGTCCGGCGCAAGCTGCGTCACGCGCCGGTAATCCTTGATCGCCTTGTCCGGTTTCCCGGCCAGCCGGAACAACTCCGCGCGGAAGCGGTAATGCTCGGCGGTATTCGGTTCGGCACGGATCAGCCGGTCCATGACCTCAATCGCCTGATCGTAACGGCCCGCGCGCAGGTGCTTGATCGCGGACTGGTACTCCATGCGCACGCTGCCGCGCAGCACGAACTGCGCCGCGACCATCCAGCCCAGGCCGCCCCCACCGAAAAACAGCGCCAGCGGCGGCAGCAGCACGCCCAGCGCCAGCAGGATCAGGCCCGGCCCCAATGTGAGCCATAAACGTTGGCGCGCGGGTCCGGTCATGCGACTGCTGAGCGTCAGTCCCAGCGCGGCGATGAACACGCCCACCAGGGCAAGCTGTATGCTCAGCTTTACATTGGCGTCGTCGATCAACACCTGCACGGCGACAATCCCGCCAACCATGCCCACCAGCAGCACTGCCAGCGTCCACGCGCGTTCCGCCCCTAACCAGGACCACAACTGCCGCACTAGCCCTGCTCCTCGTCCTGGACGCTATGACCATCCAGATCAACGCGCATCCGAACCATGATCGCGCGCCCGTTGATCGCTTCCCAGAAGCGAATGCCTTCGGTGTTGGCGGCGGCCACCTGCCACTCGGTATGGCGCACGCCTTGCTCGGCAAACCAGCGGTTAATACGGTCCACCAACTGCCGCGCGACACCCTGACGCCGGTACGCCGGATCGACGTAGATATCGGCGATGAACCCCGAATCGACGTGATCGAACAGGTCCGGGTGCAGGTCGATGACTGCGCCCAGCACGTACCCAATCACCTGCCCGCCCACCTCGGCGACAAACGCGCGCGTATACGGATCATCACGGCGTTCGAGCAACCGCGCCGCATAACGCGCCGCTGCGCCGGGAGTCGCGCCCGGCAGGCGCGGATCGAGCGCGACATGGTAATCGGTGAGTTCCTGCCACATGCGAGCAAGCGCTTGTTCATCGCGCGGCGCGACCTGGCGGATCACAACTTCGTGTGCGTGTGTCAAAAGCGAACTGCTCCGTATCGTCTGCGTCATCCCAAAACAAAAGCTCCCATCCCACACATCAGGGACGGGAGCATCACACTCTCGCGGTACCACCCTTATTCCCCGCCAGAAACGGCGAGGCGCTCAGTTGCCACACAGCACTTATGGCAAGGCCGGTATAACGGCGACCACCCCGGCACAGCTTACTGGCGATCTGTTTTGTAACCGCGTTCAGCTTGCAGCTCAGGAAGGATTTTCCACACGACCGCTGCATCCGGCTCCCACCATCCCGGACTCGCTGGCACACCGGTTGGTGTGTACTCGTTTCCGTCAGCGCTTTTCAAGATGCCGTGAGCATACCATAGCGCACGATCAGGGTCAATAGTCGAGTACGTGCTAAAGCAAATCGGGAATCTGTTCGGGATGGTCGGCGACCTTGACCCCGGCAGCGTTCAGCGCCCTGATCTTGTCTTCCGCCGTGCCCGCGCCGCCCTCGACAATCGCGCCCGCGTGCCCCATGCGTTTACCTGGGGGCGCGGTGCGCCCGGCGATGAAGGCGACGACCGGCTTGGTCATATAGTTGGCGATGAAACTCGCGGCTTTTTCCTCGTCCGTGCCGCCGATCTCGCCGATCAGCACAATTTTCTCGGTCTGCGGGTCTTCCTCAAACATTTCCAGCGTGTCGATGAAG
>CAZMNL010000806.1:0-1908 GCA_964567525.1 uncultured Anaerolineaceae bacterium | reverse complement strand
GGTTCAAAGCGGCGCTGGATCGTATCACTATGTCGATAGCTACGCCGGAAGTCGAGCAGGCGCGCGACTGGGTCTTCCGGGAGATTTTCCCGCACGCGCCGGATGCGATCCTTAACGCCGTGCGCCGCGTGATGTTCCGCTGCCTGGATGGTGCGATCCCGCGCATGACGCTGCACGACCTGCTCGCGGAAATCAACCACGCCCCGGACATTCCAACCGCCGTCAAGGATAAACTACACGCCCGCTGGCCGGAACCGTAACTTCTGTGTAACTCACATGCTCTAGGCTGTCTACAACGCTTAAACTGTACTTTTGAATCCACAGTTGGACTATAAATCTATGGCCTCAATTGAACTTCCGCCCGTCGGCATTGCCGGGATCGGTACGTATATCCCGCCGCAAACAGTTTCCGGCGAGGATATCGCGCAGCAAACCGACCTGCCGGAATTTGTCGTGCTGGAAAAAATGGGCATCCGCGAAGTGCACGTTGCCGGGCCGGAAGACACGATCACGGCGATGGCGAGCGCCGCCGCGCAGCGCGCGCTCGAAAACGCGCGCCTGGACCCCAAAGATATCGACGCAGTGGTCTATCACGGCAGCGAATACAAGGATCATATCGTGTGGTCGGCGGCCTCGAAGATTCAGCACCTCGTCGGCGCGATCAATGCGTTTGCCTTCGAAACTTACGCGCTGTGCGCAGGTGCGCCGATTGCCTACCGGCTGGTGCGCGACATGATGCGCCTGGATGACCGGCTGCAAAACGTGCTGCTGGTCAGCGCCAGCCGCGAAAACGACCTGATCGACTTCGCTAACATGCGCACGCGCTTCATGTTCAACTTTGGCGCGGGGGGCGGCGCGGCGGTTTTTCAGCGCGGCCTGGACCGTAACCGGGTGCTGGAATCCGCGATGCGCACCGATGCCACGCTCGCCGACACGGTGATCATGACGCCCGCCGAAACGGACGTGGCGCTGCTGCCCGGCGAAATGGGCACACTGTACGGGCGGCTTGACGTGCATAACGCCGATTACATGGCGGAGCGCCTGGGCGCGGTGTCGCTGGATAACTTCGTCGGTGTGATCACCGAGGCGGTCGAACGCAGCGGGCACGTGATCGGCGATTTGCGCTTCCTGGGTATCACGCACATGAAGCGTTCGTTCTACGAACAGATTCTCGCGGCGGTCGGCCTGACGCCGGAACAGTCGATTTACCTGGATGAGTACGGACATATTCAGAGCGTGGACCAGGTGCTCGCGCTGGAACTCGGCTTGCAGGCGGGCAAGATCAACGATGGCGACCTGATCGTGCTGGCGGGCGCGGGGACCGGCTACACGTGGAGCGCGACGGCGGTTCGTTGGGGCCAGGGGTAACGATGCCCAACGCCCTGATCCTCTACGGCGGACTGAGCAGCCACGAGCCGCGCGAAACCGGCGACCTGTTTGCCGGGGTGCTGCGCGAGTCCGGGTTTGTGGTCGATCTCAGCGACACGCTGGACTCACTGCGCGATGCGGACGCGCTGCGCGCCTATGATCTGATCGTGCCGAACTGGTCCGTTGACGACGCCAGCGACGAACAGGCCAACGGCCTGTTAGCGGCGGTCGAGTCCGGCGTGAATGTGGCGTGCTGGCATGGCGGGCTGGTCACGCTGCGCCACAATCTGATCGGGCTGCTGATCGGCGGGCGTTTCCTGGTGCATCCCGGCGGCATGATCGATTACCCGGTGCAGATCACCATGCCCGATCACCCGGTCATGACCGGGATGGACGACTTCACCATGCATTCGGAACAGTATTTCATGCTGGTGGACCCGGCCAACCGCGTACTGGCAAAGACCACGTTCACCGGCGAGCATATCCCCTGGATCGCGGGGACCGTGATGCCGGTGGTCTGGACGCGGCAGTGGGGCGCGG
>CAZMNL010000805.1:0-1908 GCA_964567525.1 uncultured Anaerolineaceae bacterium | reverse complement strand
AGTCGCGCGCGCGTTGCACCGCGAATACGGGCAGGCCGCGATCCGCGTGGCGCAGCCCGGCGGGCTGTTCGCAGACCTTGAGCGCGAGCAAAGCGTGTGGATGAGTCATGGCGACCGCATCGAACGCCCGCCGCAGGGGTTCGCGGCGGTGGCGGCGACGGACAACGCGCCCTACGCCGCCATCGCGCACGCCTCACGCCCGATCTTCGGCGTGCAGTTTCACCCGGAAGTGCAGCACACCGAACACGGCAGCGCCATGTTGCGCAATTTCGTGACCGGCATCTGCCACGCGGCCACCGGTTGGACGCCCGCCAATGTGATCGAGGCCAGCATCGCCGCGATTCGCGCGCAGGTCGGCGACGGGCGCGTGCTGCTCGGCATGAGCGGCGGCGTCGATTCGTCGGTGGCGGGCGAGTTGATTCACCGCGCCATCGGCGACCGGTTGATCGCCGTGTTCGTCAATAACGGCCTGCTGCGCCAGGGCGAAGCCGAACAGGTCGTCGCGCTGGGCGCGCGGCTCGGCTGGGAACACATGATCGCGGTGGACGCCACCGAGGACTTTTTAAGCGCGCTGGACGGCGTGACCGAGCCGGAAGAAAAGCGCCAGATCATCGGGCGCACCTTTACCGAGGTCTTCGAGCGCGCGGTGCAGCAGCAGGGCGAACTCGACTGGCTGGCGCAGGGCACGATCTATCCCGACGTGATCGAGAGCGCGGGCACCGGTCGCCCCGGTGCCACGCGCATCAAGTCGCACCACAACGTCGGCGGACTGCCGGAGCGCTTCCGCGCGCGGCTGGTCGAGCCGCTGCGCGACCTATTCAAGGACGAGGTGCGCGCGGTCGGGACGGTGCTCGGCATCCCGGATGATATTGTGTGGCGGCAGCCCTTCCCCGGACCGGGACTCGGCGTGCGCTGTGTGGGCGCGATCACGTGGGAACGGCTGGAAACGCTGCGCGCCGCCGACGCGATCTTCACCGGCGAACTGGCCGCCGCTGGGCTGCTGCGCGAAGGCACCGCACAGGCGTTCGCGGTGCTGCTGCCGGTGCGCAGCGTGGGCGTGATGGGCGACAGCCGCACCTACGAGGAAACGATCACCCTGCGCGCCGTGACGACCAGAGACTTCATGACGGCAGACTGGGCGCGCCTGGACCCTGACCTGCTCGCGCGCGTGAGCAACCGCATCGTGAACGAGGTCCCCGGCGTCAACCGCGTGTTGTACGACATCAGCAGCAAACCCCCCGCCACGATTGAGTGGGAGTAGGGGTGTATTGTTTTCATCTCGTATTAGATATGTCGTGATCGCCTTTCGCCCGGCGAATTCATCGCCGGGCTTATATATCCCCTGGACCGCAAAGCAGCCCACTGATCGCATGTTTAGCCCCGTTTACGGGGTGGCCGACCTATAGCCCGGTCCTTTTAGGGCCGGGCAAAGCGCGATGCCTGCACGCGGGCTAACCTGAAAACCCCCCAAATTTCGTACTGGCAGCCTGACAAGGTCTGGTATACTGTGCAGGTAGACATCATTTTGCATCAGCACAGTAACCGGACCTTTTTTATGACCGACACCGATCTGAAAATCTTCATCAGCTACAGCCGCAAGGACGACGACTTCACGCGGCAGCTTGCCACCCGGCTCAGCCAGCAGGGGGCCGATATCTGGATCGATATCGACGACATCCCGCCCGGCGTGAAGTGGAGCACGGCGGTACAGGACGGACTCGATACCTGCACCGTGATGCTGCTAATCGTCTCGCCGGATTCGATGGCGTCGGACAACGTCACCGACGAGTGGCAGTACTACCACGAACACCACAAGCCGATCATCCCGGTCTTGTGCCGCGCAACCACGATCAGCCATTTTCAGTTGACGCGCATTCAGTACGTGGATTTCGTCACGCAGACTTACGC
>CAZMNL010000804.1:0-1916 GCA_964567525.1 uncultured Anaerolineaceae bacterium | reverse complement strand
TCTGGCCTCTGGTACTCTGATCTCTGTACTCTGAAGCTCTTGAATCTAAGGGGGGTCAAGCGACCGCAGGGAGCAAGGGGGGAATCCCCCTATGCTTTCCGCGCAGCGGATCAAATTTTTTGATTTTGACGGTATAATAGACATACCAATCGTTTTGGCGGTTGGTCAGGCTCCCTGTCAAGCAACCCGCGTGTTTTGCGGGGCGGCTCCTGGAACAACAATCAGAACAACGCGCGGGCCGCGTATCGCAACAACAACCATCCGAACAACAGGAACAACAACAACGGTTTTCGGGTGTGTGGGGGTGCTGTCCACATACTTCCTTACCTTCTCTGGTTTGCGTTTTCGGGCGCAGGCGGCTGGCTGCCCTTCCATAGGCACACCGGTTCCGGCAATGTGCAGCGACCTGAAAAATCTCTGCACCGAGGTGAAGGAGAAGTATAGCGCAGGTGAGTCTGGTCCGCGCCTCATGCCTCAGCGAGGCCGGGCATATACAAAAGCCAGGGCATGACCTGGACTCGCTCCCGTCATGCCCGCCCGTTTTTCTGCTACAATCAGGATATAACATGTCCGAAACGGCGACTTCCAAAAACGGCATTGAGATTCGTTTGCCAGATGAACGCTGGGAACATATTATCACCGGACATGGCGAGTTAGCGGATATGCAGCAGGATGTGCTGGATACCATCAGTGAGCCGGAACGTGTATTAGCCGGTGGTGCCGGTGAACTGCTTTCTGTGCGCGAGATCGAAGCAGGTAAATGGTTGGTTGTGGCCTATCGCGAATTGGAAGATGATGGGTTCGTCATTACCGCATTTATGACCCGCCGCCAACAGTCATTAGATAAGCGAGATCAACTATGGCCCTGACCGTTGATTACCAGGACTATCTCAAACTACTACCAAAAGTCAAACAAGCGCCGCAGGGCAATCTCTGGCTGTCATATGATGCGGAAGCCGATGTGCTGTATATTAACTTCCGGCAACCAGCTATCGCGACTGACAGTGAACTCACGGATGAGGACATTATCATCCGGTATGATGACCAGGAAGAACTGGTCGGCCTGACGATTTTACGAGCCAGTCAGCGTTAACTGCTTGTTTGTTTGATCCAGCCCCCCAGCAGCCGCCCTATCTCAGCCACCATTTTGCTGACGTGCTGGTACTGGCCTGCGGTGAGCCAGCCCCAGTGATGCGCCAGCCGCAAATAGAGCCGCAGTTTATCCAGGTTCCCATCGGCCTGCGTCAGATAAGCCAGCCGATCAGCGCCGCTGTGCGCATTGGCGTCAAACAACGTTTCCTGAAAATCCAGTATTGCGTCATTCAGGCGCTGGGTCACCACGAAACGCTGCGCTTTGGGGAATTTTTCAGTGCGCGGCAGCAGCCACACCAGCAAATCGTAAGTCCGCGTCAGAATCACCATATCTTCGCCTGCCATGTCATCTTCTCCTGAGTATGAATCCATCACCGAGTGGGACAATCTGTGGTTAGCATACCGCAACGCGGCTAAAGGCAAACGCGGCTATTCTCCGGCAGCGACGTTTGAACACCGCTTGGGCGATCATCTGTTAGCGCTGCAAACCGAACTGATCAACCGGACCTACATGCCCGGCCAGTATGTGAGCTTCATGATCCACGATCCCAAGCTGCGCAAGATCAGCGCTGCGCCATTTCGGGACCGGGTGACGCATCATGCGCTGTGCAATATCATCGAGCCGCTGTTCGAAGCGCGCTTCATTCCTGACAGTTACGCTAACCGGATCGGCAAGGGTACGCATCGGGCAGTAGACCGGCTGCAAACCTTCGCGCAGCAGTTTCGTTACGTGCTGCGCTGCGACATACGACAGTTTTTCCCCGCGATTGACCACGCGATCATGATCACTATGCTTGCCAAAGTGATTCGTGACCCCGATATTC